>DATEMM010000383.1:0-32003 GCA_035275605.1 Pyrinomonadaceae bacterium | reverse complement strand
GAAGAGTGAGAGCAGCGACTTGTCGGCGGGCGAGTCCACCGCGTCATAGAAGAATAGATAGGTCGTGTATTCGTCGCGCGCAGGGGAGCCGGCGAACCCCTCCCAGATTAACTGGCGGTGGTCGCTCGCGTCCTCGTTGCTGACGAGAATTTCCCCGACGCTGAAGTCAACCTGGTCTGGCTCGGCCCCGCGCGTCAGCCCGCGCGAGACGGTCCCGACAATCGGGCAGACGTGCGTCAGGGCGCGTCCCTCGTCTAGTTGCCGCGAGACGGGCGAGTTGGCGTCCGAGGCGTCAACGAAGAGGCGCGCGGCGAACAGGCTGCGCCTTCTGGTGCGCACGTCCTCGACTTCGACCGTTACACGCTCGGGCTGGACGTAGCAACGGACGAAGCGGTGATTGCTCAGCACGGCGGAATCGGTTTCGCTCTTCTTGAGTTTCGCCTCGGCCTGCCTGAGCAAAAGGTCAGGCTCGATGGCGACGTTCAGTACGCCGTCCACCCACAAGGGCGGCGTCTTGACGCGTGAGCCCTTGTCGTGGAATTTGACGAAGCCCGAGCGATAGCGGTTGACGACCGCCGCCTCGACTTCGTCCCTGGTGAAGAGGCCGGAGCGCTCCAGAGCGCCGAGGTCTTCCTCCGAAACGTTCCAGTCGGCCTGAGTCTGCCCGACCTCGCCCGCGTCAAAGACCAGCACGCGCCGCCCGTAGCAGCGACTCATCACGGCCCCGTGCAACAGGCCCAGCACCCCGCCCGCATAGATGATTTCAAACTCGCCCTCGACGGCGAGGCCAGCGGGCGGCGCTCCGCGCACGATGACTTCATGCGCTGAACGAGAGCGCTCCAGCCCACTGTGCCAGCGCGCGTCCAGTTGCCAGATGCGGTCGAGCCAGGCCTCGCGGTTGCCGAGCGAGCCGAAACTCGCCACGGTCAGCGGGTAGAGCTTGCGATATTCGGAGAGGTCTGGCGCGGGGCGCGGTTTTCCGGGCTTGGGTAAAACTGGAATCATAAGACAAAAAAGCCGCCGCGTGCGCGCCTTAAGACACTAAGGCTCTAACGGCGCGAGGCACTTCAAATCAAAAACCCTTTGGGAGCGACTGTTCTTTGGCGTGAGTGTAACTGATGGGCGGGAAAAAGCAAGGACGGGCGCGGCCGTCGGCGAACGAAAAAATCATGCATCACCGTCGCCGCGCCCTTCGTCTCAAACCCTGCGGCGTGTGATGAGCCCGATGACGGCGACGAAGATGGTCGCCCCGATGATTGACCAGATGATGGGAAATCTGGTCCCGCCGATGTCCAGACTGAAAAGCTCCGGCAGCTTGAGCGAGCGGGCAAGCCACATGCCGATGATCGCGCCGATGAACCCGAGCGCGATGGAGACTAGACAGCCGCCGCGCGAGAATCCACTGATGGCCTGCCCGAGCGCGCCGCAGAGCCCCGCGACGAGAAGCAAAATCAATACATCAATCCACGTCATCGAAACACCTCCGATTGAAAGGCAGAATTCAGAATCCAGGAGTCAGGAGTCAGAAGAAAAGAAAAAGGGTTTCAGCCTTTCATTCTGAATTCTGGATTCTGACTCCTGCTTTTACTTATGACACGACTGGTCGTCTTCGCCGTGCGCGGTGCGGTTGGCGCACGCGCCGCAGTTCCAGCGCACGGGGCCGCCGAAATTCATTTCGCTCGAATACTCGAAATCGCCCTGGTTGCTGTTCGTCTCCTTCGTGTCCACGACCTCGCGCCCGACCTTCACCTTGTAGACGCTCGTCTTGGCCTTAATCGCGTCGAGGATGCGCCAGGTCGTGTTGTTGCGCACCACCACGGGCGACTGCTTGTCCAGCCCCATCACGTAGTTTGCGGCGAACTCGCCGACACCGGCGACCTTCAGCAGATTCGAGCGGTTATCATACTCCTGCTCGACGCCGACGTAGCGTATCTCGTCGGCCAGCTCCACGGCCTTCTTCTCAGACTCTTCGGCCGGGACGCGTTCGATCACGCGCGCCATGATGATGCGCAGGGCTTCGCGCTGGCGCTCGTTCGCGCGCTCGTCCATGAACATGTGCCGCCCGCCGCGCAAATCCGCCGAGCCGAAATGCAGATCATCCAGCACGACGTCGCCGTAGCTCCCTTTGCGAATGTGATAGGAGTAGAACGGATAGCAGTAGGAGTGCGGCGACGGCCCCTCGCCGAAGTTGCAGGAGCAGGGCACGGCACAGGTGCAAGCTTCTGAGAGCGCGCCCGTAATCTTCCACGATTTCGCTGATGCGCTTTCGGCCGGGGGCGCTTCGCCTGCTGGCACAGAGGCGGGCGCGCTGCTTGCGCCGTTTAAGCGCGCGGCCCTGTTTCCTGCGACGAAGTAGGCCGCCGCACTCAGCACACAGGCGGCGAGCAGGACGGCCAGAAAGATAATGGCGAGCCGTCGGCCCGGCCTTTCTTCTAGGCGGGCGTCGTCGGCGTAAAATTCCTTGGTACTCAAAACTTCTCCGCCGTTTCATGCCGGGGCATAAGAAAGAATGCTCTCTTTACTGCCCCGGCTTTTTTCTGATGCGCTCCAAGCGTCGCGCGAAAATTCCGGCCAGGCAAGCAGGCGCTCTCTCAGCATCACCGGCCGAAATCATTTTTCACGACCTCTCCGCCTTTCATTACGAAGCGCACGCGCTCCAGTTCCGTCACGTCGCGCAAAGGGTCTCCGGAGACGGCTATGATGTCCGCGTACTTGCCCACTTCGAGCGCGCCCATGTCGTTCGGCCTTTCAAGCAGGTCCGCGGCCACGATTGTTGCGGATTGAATAGCCTGCATCGGCGTCATTCCGTAGCGCACCATGTAGGCGAACTCTTTGGCCGCGTTCACATCCCAGGCGAAGCCCCCGACGTCTGTCCCGAAGGCTATCTTGACGCCTTTGCGCAGGGCGACGCCGAAGGCTTTGGCTTCGAGGTCGCGCATGGTCAGCCAGATGGGAGCGCCGGCGGCTGCGCGTCCCTCCGCGACGTAGACGCCGACGTAAATGGTCGGGCACCAGTAGACGCCCTGCTTAATCATCCTGTCCATCAATTCTTCGTCCAGCCCGTAGCCGTGCTCTATCGAATCAACGCCCGCTTTGAGCGAGGCGTCGATGCCTTCGCGCCCCATCGCGTGCGCGGCGACGCGTCGGCCCAGGCGGTGCGACTCGTCCACCAGAGCCTTCATCTCTTCGTCCGTAAAGTTGACCCAGGAGTGCAGCGCGCCGTCTTTCATGAAGTAGCGGCGGTCGGCGTAGAACTTGATCCAGTCCGCGCCGTACTTGACCTGCTCGCGCACGGCGCGCCGGATGTTGTCCGGGCCGTCCACGATCTGCACGCCTTCCGGCATCTTCAATTCCCAGGAGTAGCCAGAGAGCGGGTACATGCCCGTGGCCGAAAAGGCGCGCGTCGAGACGAACATGCGCGGGCCCGGAATGACGCCGCGGTTAATCGCCGTCTTGACGTCAACGTCCGCGTACATCGCGCCTTCGGTCTCCAGATCGCGCAGGGCCGTGAAGCCGTTCATCAAGGCCGTGCGCGCCGCGACCGTAGCGCGGATGGTGCGGTAGGGAATCGACTCTTTCAGGAGCTGCTCGTCGTAGTCCGCGGCCGTGATGTCGCCCTGCAAAAGGACGTGTGTGTGGCAGTCTGCTAGGCCGGGCAGCACGGTTGCCTTCGAGAGGTCGATGATGCATGCCGAAGGGGGAATGAGCGAGAGACGCGCGTCAAAGGGGCCGATGGCCTTGATACGGTCGTTCTCAATCAGTATCCCCTGATTTTCGAGGACGCGACCGGCGCGCACATCCACGAGCCGCCCGGCCCTGATGAAGACCAGCGAGGTGCGACTGTTGCCCGTGCGCTGTGCCTGGGCTTGCGCGCCGGCGTGAGTCACCTGAAAGATGTAGACGAAGAGCAGGAAGAGCACTGTTTTCTTCAAGGTTTTTCTCCTTCAAGCGGAAGCTAAAAGTGAGCGCCGAAATTAAATCTTTCAATTTTCTTGAATGGCTGTATAATCGAAGATGCGTTGCCGTGCAACGGCCTTTGCCTGAAACGCATCAGAAACAAGACCGACAGCCCCCGGTTAAACCACCTCATCACAGCCTATAAATCAGGAGTCTAAAAAAGAATGCGTAAGTTATTTATTGCCGCGCTGATTATTGCAGCCTCTTTCAGTTTGAGTCTCGGTCAGAGCCAGCAGGGTGGAATGCAAAACGGTGACGACACCCCCAACCTGGGCCGCGCCCCGGCACAGCCGGACGGCATCGGACGCCTGGACCTCCGCATCGTGGACGAAAACGGGAACCCCCTCAAGGGCGCTTTCGCCAAGCTCGAATCCGAGCGCATGAACGGCTTCTTCTGCGAGTCCTGGAACTCCTCGAACGAGAAGGGTGTCGCCGTGCTTCCCCCCATTCACATGGGCAAGCTGACCCTCGTCATCAAGGCCAAGGGCTACCAGACGATCAAGATGGACGTGCCGACGGATTCGCTCTCGGAGCCTATCCGCGTCGTCCTGCACAAGAAATAGACTAAAGTCCCCCAGGGGCCAGATTAAAAGAAGGGAGCGGAGACAGGTTTTCAGCGGGGCCTTCGCTCCCTTCTTCTTTATTTCAACTCGCCAGCCGCCTGCGCTCCTCGCCCTGCCACTTCTCGACCCTGGCCCGCTCCTGTTCCTGTGGAGAAGCCTCTTCGACCAGCCGGATCAATTCCGAGAGCGCGCCCTCCAGCTCGCGCGCCTGCTCGGCGGTCAGCAGCAGCGTCGGCGCTCGCTCGGCGTGGCCTTCAAGCGTGATGGCCACCATCTCGTCCATAAAGACCGAGACGCGTATCTGCCCGTCCCCGTCGCGCCGCCCGGTGCGAATCTCCACCTCATGCTCCATAAGACAGCTACCAGTCGCAAGTGATAATTTATGGCGGGAGTTTAACTCGTCACCCGTTACTTGTCACTCACAGCACTCTTCTGAATCCACTCGCGCACCACGTCCCGCTTGTCGCGCTTATTCCCATCCACTTCGTAATTCAGGCGGCGCATATCCTCTGTGGAAAGCTTGCCGCCGAGAATGTTTAGAACCTCTCCTGCGGCTGGGACGCGCCGGAGCGTATCGCGGCGAATCAGGATGACGGCCTCGTAGGGCGGGAAATAGTGGCGGTCGTCTTCCAGTTGAAAGAGATCTAAGGTCGGAATCAACCCGTCGGTCGAGTTGCCAGCGATCAGATCAACCTGGCGGGTGGCGAGCGCGCGGTAGGTCAGAGACAAATCCATCTCGCGCGGCGGGGCCGCGAAGCGCAGATTGTAGGCGCGCGCGAAGCCTGGATAGCCGTCCGCGCGCGACATGAAATCCTGGCCGAAGCCTGCGCGCCAGTTGGCGGCGTGCGGCACTGCATCCGTGACGGTCCTCAAATTGAGACGCCGCGCATCGTCGCCGCGCACGAGGATGGCGAAGGTGTTGCTAAAACCGAGCGGCGGGCTCGTCTCCACGTCGAACTTCTCCTCGTAGTCGCGCCTGACGGTTTCGTAAACGGTCCGCGCGTCCGTGTTGAGCGGGTGCTTGAGGATGGCCATGTAGGAGGTGCCGGTGTATTCCGGATAGCAGTCGATCTTGCCGCCGAGGAGCGATTCGTGCGAAAGATTTCCGGCCAGCTCGTACTGGCGCACGACCTCCACGCCACGCGCCTCCAGCATCTGCGCGAAAATCTCCGCGAGCAAAACGGACTCAGTAAAATCTTTGGAGCCGACGACCACGCGCTCCGCGCGCGCCTCTCCGGTCCCGCCCGTAGACGGGCGCACGCTGAGCCAGACTGAGTACGCGCCCACGAAGAGAATCAGCCCGACCGCAGTGAAACTGAGCGCCCGCACAACGGGACTTCGCTTTCGAGCTTCCTGTCTCGCCGCCGGGTCGAAACGCTTTTCCAGCAGGCCAAGTCCGAAGTCAGCCGCGAGCGCCATCAGGGCGGCTGGCACAGCGCCCGCCAGAATCAAAGTGTTGTCGTACTGGCGCAGCCCCCTGAAGATGTATGTGCCAAGCCCGCCTGCGCCGACCGCCGCCGCAATCGTCGCCACGCCGACCGAGATGACGACCGCCACCCTCACGCCCGTCAGAATCACGCTCATCGCGAGCGGAAGCTCCACCTGTCGCAGAATCTGCCCGTCGGTCATCCCCATCGCGACCGCAGCCTCGCGCACGTTCTTATCCACGCCGAGAATTCCCGTCACGGTGTTGCGAATCACAGGCAGGAGCGCGTAAAGCACGAGCGCGACGACGGCCGTGCGCGCGCCTATGCCGCCAAGCAGTGGAAGCGGAATGAGAAAGCCGAAGAGGGCTAGGCTCGGCACGGTCTGCATCACGTTAGCGACGCCGAGCACGGGCGCGCGCAAACGCGGGCGGCGCGACAGCAGAATGCCGAGCGGGATTCCGATGGCAACCGCAATCGAAGTCGAGATGAGCACAAGCAGAAGATGCTCGCCGAAGAGCGTGAGCACGTCCCGCCAGTTGTTTTTCAGGAACTCAATAAAGGCGCTCAACGCACGTCCCTCCCCGTGGCCGCAGCGAGCTGCTCGTCGTCCAGCCTGAGCGTCTCGATGTAGGCCCGCGCGTGCTCTTCACCGGAGCGCAGGAAATCTTCCGGCGTCTCCAAGACCTTGAGTTGCCCGGCGTGCATCAGGCCCACGCGGGTTCCCAGGAGCAGGGCCTCGCGCACGTCGTGCGTGACGAAGATGACGGTCTTATTGAGATTTTGCGAGAGCTCTCTGAACTCTCTTTGCAGCGCGGCGCGCGTCAAGGGATCGAGCGCGCCGAAGGGCTCGTCCATCAGGAGCAGTTGCGGCTCGGCGGCGAGAGCGCGGGCGACGCCGACGCGCTGCCTTTGCCCGCCAGACAACTCGCGCGGAAAGCGCGCGGCGAACCTCTCGGGGTCTAGCCCGACCAGTCGCAGCAACTCACGCACACGCTCGCGGACGCGCTCCTCTTCCCAGCCCTCTAGGTTTGGCACAAGCCCGACGTTGCGCTCGACCGTGAAATGCGGAAAGAGCCCGGCCTCCTGAATCACGTAGCCAGTGCGCCTGCGCAAACTAATCGGGTCCCACGCGCTCGTGCTCTTGCCCTCGACTAGCACCTCGCCAGCCGTCGGCAGCAGCAGACGATTAACGAGCCTCAGCGTCGTCGTCTTCCCGCATCCTGACTCGCCGAGCAACACGAGCGTCTCGCCGCGCATGACCGTCAAATCGAGGTCGGAGATTATCGGCGCAGGCAGGCCCGGCACGCCGTAGCTGACTTTGCGAAACTCTACGAGCGGGGCAGTGGCTGGTTCGGGTGCGGGCATCTTCCGGGAAGGTTAAGCGATGCGCAGGTATTCCAGGACGTGCCTCATGGATTTATTCCAGGAGCCGTGCCAGTTGCGCAGCAGGATGTCCGCCGGGGAGACTTCGTCGCGGACGACCTGTTGGAAGAGCACGTCCAGGTAAGAGACCTCCTGGGGAGCGATTCTTTCAAGCCCTTCCTGTGCCAGGCGCACGACCTCTTTGGCGATTCCTAGAACGTCAATGCCGTCGAAGCGCGCGGCCAGGGCATCGCGCGCCACGCTCTCCTGAAGACGGCGCATCTCCTTGCGGCCAAGCTTCGGCGCGATTCTGAGGGCATCGTCCAGCGCGTTTGAATCGTACATCAAACCTTTCCAGAGTGCCTGCAAGGCCATAGCCATTTGTAGGCTGCCGCAGTCGGCGCTGCGCACCTCTATGTGCTGCTTGAGGCGCGCCTCTGTGAAGATGGTCGTCAGATGGTCGGCCCAGTCGCCGAAGACCGGCCGGATCGAAGGACAACCGCGCGCCAGAAACTCTCCGAACTTCATGCCCGTGGGCGCGTCCAGGTAGCGCCCCTCGCGCTGGGCGAAGATCATCGGAACGTTGAGCGCGTAGACGACGAAGGCGTCCTCCGAGAATTCCTCGCCGAGCGACGGCGGGGAGACGCCCGCCCGGTCGTCGTCGGTTTCGAGCCACGCCGCGGCGCGCGTCGATTTGTAGCCTGAGAGCCGCCCATCCTCGAAGGGCGAGTTGGCGAAGATGGCCGTGACGATTGGCGCGAGGCGGTTGCCGAGCTGGAATTTCCTGGCGAGGTCTATGGCCGAGCCGTAGTCCAGGTTGGCCTGCGCCGCGCAGGTGCGCGTCATCATGTCCCAGGCGCGTGCGCCGCGCGTCGCCAGGTACGGGCGCATCACCTCGTAACGCCCTTTCGGGAACCAGCGCTGCTCTTCCAGTTTACGCAGCGGGTCGAAACCGACGGCGAGAAAAGCCAGGCAATCGCCCTCCGCGATTTCGTGCAGTCGCGCCAGGTAGCGGCGAATCTCGCGCTCGACGTCGAGCAGGTTGCGCTGCGGCGCGCCGGAGAACTCGACCTGACCGCCCGGCTCGACCGTCAGGCGATTCATCTGCCCGGCGTTGACTTCGATGAGCAGGCCGTCTTCGTAAACCAGGTCGTTCGAGGAAGGGGCGAAACCGGCGAGCACGCGCTGCACCTCGGCCGGGCCAAGCCTCTCGTAATCGCGCCTGATGCTGTAGCCGAACAGCTCGAACTCGACGCCGCACATCCACTCGGAGGCGGGTTTTGCGCCGCGCCTCAGATTCTCTACAAAGAGCGGGGCGGACTCTTCCGACACAGGGTCCGTCAGAGGCGGGAAGACTTCGCGCGCCTCTGTCTTCGCGGCGGCAGCGCCCGTGTCTGTGCAGTCGTTTTTCGCCTCGACCATCTCGTCTCGAATCATGCCTTCGCGCTTCATCCTCATCCCCCGGCGGCGACGAAAAGATTGCTGCTGAATTGCTCGCGCTCGTCCAGCCACGTCCTCGCGCGCGCGTAGCCGGTCGCCGTCGCCAGCTCGGAGAGCCCTTCCAGGTCATACTTGTGAGAGTTCTCCGTGTGAATACGCTCGCCCTCCGCGAATCGGATTTCCATCCCGAGGCGGCGGATTGAAACCGTCTGCTCGCGCAAACTCTCTATGTAGACTTCGACGCGCCCGGCCGCCTCGTTGTAAATGACCCTGTGACGAAAGGCGCGCAAATCGAAATCCGCCCCCAGCTCGCGGTTGATGCGCACGAGCTGGTTGAGGTTGAAGGAACTGGTCACGCCGAGCGGGTCATCGTAGGCGTCTTCGAGGACGCGTGCCTCCTTGCGCAGGTCCGCGCCGAGCAGAAGGGCGTCTCCCTCACGCAAGACGCCGCGCAGCGCGCGCAGGAAAGTGTGCGCCTCCTCCGGGTCGAAGTTTCCGATATTCGAGCCTAGAAAGAGCGCGAGCGTGCGCCCTGGCCTCTGCTCCTGTTTGAGCGCACGGAGGGCGTCGTAGTAGTCGCTGGCGTAAGCGTCGATCCTCAGGGCCGGGTAGGATTGCAGGAGCACGCGCGAGCTGGTCTCAAGCGCGCTCGCAGAGATGTCCACGGGAATGTAGAGGAGTTCCCCCTGGCGTCGCAAGAGCGCCTCGATGAGCAGGCGCGTCTTCGAGGCGCTGCCGCTGCCCATCTCCAGGAGTGTAACCTTTTCGGCGGAAACCTCATTAACAATTGCGTCCGCGTAGCGCGAGAGAATCTCGTTTTCGGCGCGCGTCAGGTAATACTCGGGCAGCAGGCAGATGGCCTCGAAGAGCTGCGAGCCTAAGGCGTCGTAAAAATATTTCGGGTAGAGGTGTTTGGGCCGGGCGCTGAGCCCCGCACGGATCTCATCAGCGAAACTCGCACGCGCTTCCTCGCGGACGAGGTTGTGGATGACGAGCCTGCCGGAGTGAGGTTGGTCGAGGGGGTGCTGAGACATCGCTGATCCGTCTGAAAACAGATTCAAATGCTTAAGCCTGAGCGAAAGGCACTATATCTCTAATAATCCCAGATTTGAAATCCAAAACGGTCGCTAACGACGGCCCGCCCGTGCTCGTCATTCTGTTATGATAGCCTACAGAGCGGTCTATTATTAACACGCATGGGGAGCGTTGTGGAAACAAAGTTGGCGAATCGCCAGACGGCAGAGATTGTCGAGCAGATGGAGAGGACAAGGGCGCGCACCCTGGCGCTCTTCGACCTGGCGCGCGAAGAGGATTTGCACGAGAGCCCAGGTTTTGGCTTTCGCCCGATCATCTGGCACCTGGCCCACATCGGAGTCTTCGAGGCTTACTGGCTCCTGCAAAAGTTGAAGAACGAGGAAGCGCCGGACGAACGCTACCACAGAATCTTCGACCCCATCAGCACGCCGCGCGAGGAGTCAAAGAATCTCCCGACGCGCGGTGAGATGGAAGAATACCTGGCGCGCGTTCGCGGGCGCGTCATGGAGCACCTCGGCGGCGCGCGGTTTGACGAGGTGGATCCGCTCCTGCGCGATGGCTACGTCTTTCGCCTGGTCTTAGAGCACGAGCAGCAGCACCAGGAGACGCTCGCTTACCTGCTGCAACTTCTCGATTCGTCGAAGAAGAGACGCCCGCAGGGGATTCGGAAAATTGAAACGGACGCTGGCACAAGCCCGGCGCCCGCCGGCGAGATGGTCACGGTGGCGGGCGGGCCTTTCTTGATGGGGGCCGCGGGCGATTGGTTCGTCTACGATAACGAACTGCCCCAGCACACCGTGGACGTTCCGGCTTTCAAGATAGATAGACTGTTGACGACCAACGAAGAGTACGCGCGTTTCGTCGCCGAGGGGGGCTACCGTAGACGCGAGTGGTGGAGCGAGGAGGGCTGGGCCTGGCGCGAGCGCGAGAACTGGGAATTTCCGCTTTACTGGACGCAACTAAACAATGAGTGGCGCGTGAAAGGGATGTTCGACGAGGGGTTGGTAGAGGGGCGGGAGCCCGTCTGGGGCATCAGTTGGTACGAGGCGGAGGCTTACGCCCGTTTCATGGGTAAGCGCCTGCCGACCGAGGCCGAGTGGGAGAAGGCCGCGTCGTGGGACCCAAATGCCGGGCGGAAACGGCGCTTCAGTTGGGGGGACGAAGAGCCCGACCCGGAACTGTGCAATTTTGACTATCACTTCTGGGGCACAACACCCGTCGGGAGTTTCGCCAGGGGTGCGAGCCCTTACGGGTGCCTGGACATGACCGGCAACGTCTGGGAGTGGACGAGCAGCCCCTTTCTGGGCTACGCGGGATTCAAGGCTTTTCCTTACCCGGAATATTCCGAGACGTGGTTTGACGGGGATCATCGCGTCCTCAAAGGCGGCTCGTGGGCAACGCAGGCTTCCAGCTTACGCATCTCGTTCCGTAACTTCTTTCGCCGCCAATTTCGCATCGCTTTTGCAGGGATACGCTGCGCGGCGGATGCGTAATTTCAGTTTTCATAACTGCTTTACAGGGCTCGGTCGGCGCGATCAGCCGAACGCAACTAAAAACGCCGGGGCTGCGTACAAGACAAGTATCCGCGCAATTTGACTGCACGGAGCACAACGATTCATAACTGATCGGGATGTCTATCGCCACAGGCACATGTCTTGGCCGCTACGAGATTCGCTCCCACCTGGGCGCGGGCGGAATGGGCGAAGTCTACCTGGCGCTCGACACGACGCTCGACCGCGTCGTGGCCCTGAAAATTCTGCCGCCGGAAATCGCCTCCGACCAGCAGCGCATGCAGCGCTTCAACCAGGAGGCGAAGTCCGCTTCCAGCCTCAACCATCCGAATATCCTGACCATTTTTGAGATCGGCGAGGCGGACGGCGCGCACTTCATCGCCACCGAATTCATTGACGGCGTGACCCTCAGGCAACACATGGCCGGTCGCCGCCTGAAAATCTCCGAGGCGCTGGACATCGCGGCGCAGATCGCCGCGGCGCTCAGCGCGGCTCACGCCGTCGGCATCATTCATCGCGACGTGAAGCCGGAGAACATCATGCTGCGCAAGGACGGCTACGCGAAGCTGCTGGATTTCGGCCTCGCCAAGCCGACCGAGCGCCAGGTCTCACTCGTTGACACGGAAGCCCAGACGCAGATGCTGGTCAACACGAGTCCCGGCATGGTGATGGGCACGGTCTCTTACATGTCGCCCGAGCAGGCGCGCGGCTATCAACTGGACGCTCGCACGGACATCTGGAGCTTAGGGGTAGTGCTCTACGAGATGGTGGCCGGGCGTGTGCCGTTTGGCGGTGAGACCACGAGCGACGTTATCGTCGCCGTCCTGGACCGCGAGCCGCCGCCCCTGCCCGGAGGCCCCTATGACACGCCGCTTGAACTCCAGAGGATTTTGCGCAAGGCGCTGCGCAAGGACAAGGAGGAGCGCTACCAGACCGTCAAGGACCTGCTCGTGGACCTGCGCGCCTTGAAGCAGGAGGTTGATTTCGAGGCCAAGCTGGAAACCTCTGTCCCTCCCGAATCGAGAAGCCTAGCGGCTTTTAGCACCATCAGTGCACAGAACTCCGTCGATTTTGACAGGATCGCCCACACGAGCCACGTCCCGGCGGCGCGCTCCACGCTCTCTTCCGGCCAGCCCGCGGTCGGTCTCAGGCCCAACGAGAGGTTCAAGCAGTGGACCGTCCTGGTCCTGGTCGCGGCCTTCGCCGCAGCCATCACCGGGCTCGTCTACATGTACCTGCACGAGCGCAATAAGAGGACTGCGTCAGCGACGCAGCCGGTGAAGGTGACGCGCATGACGGCGACGGGCAAGAGCATCGGGGCCGCCATCTCGCCCGACGGCAAGTACGTCGCGCACATCGTCAGCGACGCCGGCAAGCAGAGCCTCTGGGTCCGTCAGGTGGCGACGAGCAGGACTGTGGAGATCGTTCCGCCCGACGAGGTCAGTTATTTCGGGGTGACGCTCTCGCCCGACAGCAACTACATCTACTACGTCATCGGCAAGGCGAACGAGGCCATCAGGGAGCTTTACCAGATACCTGTGCTCGGCGGCACTCCGAAGAAGATTTTGAGGGACGTGGACACGCCCGTCACCTTCTCGCCCGACGGCAAGCAGCTAGCCTTCATGCGCGGGGAACCGGAGCAGGGCGTCTCGGCGATCATAGTGGTGAACGCGGACGGCACGGGCGAGAGAAGATTGGCCGCGCGCAAGTCGCCGCAGTTTTACGAGCTGCCCGCCTGGTCGCCCGACGGTAAATTAATCGCCGTCTCGGCCGGAAACACCACGGCCGGAAAAGAGATGAGCGTCGTCGCGGTGAATGTCGAGGACGGGTCCGAAATTCCGCTCACCTCCGAGCGGTGGATGGCGGTCGGGCAAATCAACTGGTTCGCCGACGGGAGCGGCCTCATCTTAAGCGCGGTGGATCAGGACTCCAGGTTGCAGCAGCTCTGGCACCTTTCGTATCCGGAGGGCACGGCGCGCCGTCTGACCAACGACCTGAACAACTATGGCGGCATCAGCCTGGCGAGCGAGACAGGAGACCTGGTCACCGTGCGCTACGACCAGAGCACCAACATCTGGGTCGCGCCGAGCACTTTGGGGTCGCAGCCCCGCACGGCCCGCGGCCCTGTCGTGGATATGGCCCAGGCGCGGCAGATCACTTCGGGCGCGGTCAAGTACTACGGCGGGACTTGGACTCCGGACGGCAAGATCGTCTACGCGTCGGACGCTTCCGGCAGCCGCGACCTCTGGATCATGGATCAGGACGGCGGCAACCAGAAGCAGTTGACCTCCGAGGTGGGCAGCAACTTCAGCCCAGCGGTTTCGCCGGACGGCCGTTACATCGTTTTCGTCTCCGACCGGAAAGAGGCCAGGCACAATATCTGGAGAATGAATATTGACGGCGGGGACGCGCGCCAGTTGACGGCGGGCAGTTACGACCGCAACCCCAGCTTCTCGCCGGACGGCAAGTGGGTGCTCTACACCTCTCTGGGCGATAAGCACCCGAACCTCTGGCGCGTGTCGATTGACGGCGGGGAGCCAGTGAAGCTGACAGACAAGTACTCCATCCTGCCGGTGGTTTCGCCCGACAGCCAGTGGATCGCTTGCTACTACTGGGACGAAAAGCCCGAGTCGCAGCTCGGCATCGCCCTCATCCCGTTCGAGGGCGGGGAGCCCGTCAAGACCTTCAACCTTCCGGCGCAGACCGTCCACTGGACCCCGGACGGGCTCGCTCTGACCTACGTTGATTCGCGCGGCGGCGTCTCGAACATCTGGAGCCAGCCCGTTGACGGCGGCAAGCCCGTGCAGTTGACCGACTTCAAATCCGACCTCATCTTCGGCTTCGACTGGTCGCGCGACGGGCGGCAACTGGCCTGCGCCCGCGGCATCGTGACGAGCGACGTGATTCACTTCAGCGGACTCAAATAAGCGACGGCCGCCGCAATTGTCTCGCCGGAGTTCGTCTAGCCAATCTCCCACATAAAAGATAAACTGACGGCGTTACACGGTGAGTTTATCGGGTGAGTGGAGAAGGATGCCTGCTCCTGACACAGTTCTTCAAGGCCGCTACCGCATCGTCCGACAGCTCGGCAAGGGCGGGATGGGCGCGGTCTACGAGGCCGTGGACGAGCGTTTGAGCCGCACCGTCGCGCTTAAAGAGACTCTGGCCGAGACGGAAGAACTCAAACGCGCCTTCGAGCGCGAGGCGAGGCTGCTTGCCAATCTGCGCCACCCCGTCCTGCCGAAAGTGATTGACCACTTCACGGAAGACGATGGGCAGTTCCTGGTCATGGAGTTTATTCCCGGCAGCGACCTCGGCGATTTGCTCTCGCGCCGCCAGCGTCCCTTCTCGCCAACGGAGGCCGCGGCCTGGGCGGACGATTTGCTGGACGCGCTCGACTACCTGCACACGCACGAGCCGCCCGTCATACACCGCGACATCAAGCCCTCTAATTTGAAGCTGACGGCGCAGGGCAAAATCGTTCTCCTGGACTTCGGGCTGGCCAAGGGAGCGGCCGGGCAGATGACGCGCACCACCTCGGGCCTGAGCGTCATCGGCTACACCTTAAACTACGCCCCGCTCGAACAGATTCAGGGCGAGAGAACCAGCCCGCGCTCGGACCTCTACTCTCTGGCGGCCACGCTCTATCAACTCCTGACGGGGCGCGTGCCCGAGGATGCGCTCAAGCGCGCCGCCGACCTGCTCAACGACGACGAAGACCCGCTCGTCCCCGTCAACAAAATCAATCCGGTGATCCCGGCCTCCTTCTCGGATGTCCTGATGAAGGCTCTCTCGCTCAAGCCATCGCTTCGCCCGGCTTCAGCCGCAGAGATGCGCTCCGCTCTTCGTGAGAACGCGTCGCCCGTCTTCGCACACGTCACGCCGGTCGAGGACGACGAGACGACCCGTGTGACTTCGCAGCGCGCAGGCAAGCTGCCGCTCATAGGCGTCGGGGGCGACCCGACGATGGTGCTGGAACAAAAAGGCGAAGCGGGCCCTCTGTCTCCGAACGGAGGCGGCCGGGCCCTGGGCCGCGCGGGCGAAACAACCGCGGAGGCAAGCAACGCCAAGAAGTGGTGGCTGATCGGCGGAGGCGTGGCCGTCGCACTGATTATGATAGTGAGCGTCATTCTGCTCTGGCAGCGCTCGGGCAACAAGACCGTGACGCCCGCCACGCCCCCGACCGCTTACGACGCCGTGCCGCTTCCTTTCCGCGACGCTCTCCCCTCGGTCGTCTCGGTCACGATGCTGGACGCCGACGGCAGGGTCACGCGCCAGGCCAGCGGATTCTTCTTCAAGGCTGACGAGCTGGCGACCTCGCTTTCTCTGATAGAGGGGGCCGCGCAAGGGCGCATCACCTTCGTCGGTCAAAACGGCGCTTACGACGTAACGAACGTGACGGGCGTTGACCGCGAGCACGGGCTGGTGACTTTGAGAGTGGGGAGGGCGAAGGCACCGCCTTTGAGTATCGGCAACAAGAAAGAGACGACGCTGAATGACAAGGTGGCCATCGTCGGCGGCGGCGCGAAGGCGGAAGCTCTCTACACGCCTGGCACAATCGCCGGGTTTGCGGACGACGACCGGATGGAGGTCAGCGCGCAGGCCGGAGCGATGCTCGCGGGCGGGCCGCTCTTAAACGCTGAGGGCGAAGTCATAGGCATCGTCGTTGATTCACCCGCGGGAGGACGCGCACGCGCCGTGCCGGTCAATTACCTGGCGGACCTCTTCCGGCGAAAAAACCAGCCCACATCTCTAGCGCTCGCCGGGGCCAAAGATGTGCTTTACGACTGGCGGCGTCCGGATGCCGTGCCGCGCCCGGAGATAGCCAAAGATTTAGAGCAGAAGATCATCACGGAGGTCGCGCGCGCGCATCGTGACAAAGCGCCTGCTCCTACGCCGCAGGCGAGCCCGCAGGCATCCCCGCAGGGCGAGGGCGCGCAGGGCCAGGACGGCAGCGCCCTCTGGCAGAGAATTGAGGACGAGATGAGCAGCGCGACCGTCTCGGCCCTTGCCGAAGGCTCTTTCACCGCGCCGGGGGCGAAGCAGACGGCCTACATCATAGACACGCACTCGGGCAGCCCCGCCGACAACGATGGGCCAAAGTACCTGGCCATCTTCGCGGGCGAGACTTACGTCGCGGATTTTCCGGTGCCGAACCTGTCGCTGATTTTGAGAACCTACGATTTGAACCGCGACGGCGTGAACGAGCTGCTGCTTGGCTATTACTACATGCAGATGGGGCAGGTGATGGAGTGGGCCAAACTAGTGCAGGTCCCGCAGTCGCAGATGCGCGTGGTCAAAGACTTCGGCACGACCTACGCGTCGTTCTGCGACGCCGGGCTCGCGGCGGAAAATAACCCTGGCGCGACCGCTTCCGTCATCTTCTATGCCCCGGCAGCCAATGGGCAGATGCCTGAGCTTCGCGTGGACAACTACAGGGCGGCCTGCGTGCTTGACGGGGCCAGCTTGCAGTGGAAGTATTCGGCGGAAGCGAAGCTGCCCGAAAAATCTAACAAGTGATCTTCAAATCTAACAAGTAAGCTTCGGCCTGAAAAATCGTCCGAAAGCCCCGAAGGGGCGCAATATTGAAGCCTGGGGCAACGCCCCTGGTCACAGACCGCCCATTGATGATAAGCCCTGAAAGGGCGGAATATGTATTGCGCCCCGTTGGGGCTTGGCATTATGTGTTGTGCCAGGTTCCTGGGGCGTTGCCCCAGGCTTTCATATCTCGCCCCGTTGGGGCTTTCGGTGATTCCCATTCGGATCATGTTATTTAAATCACTTTAGAGCATGACCTCGGCCCACGTTATCTGGCTTTTATCCTGACCATCGGCTAGACTTTCATCACAAACGAAACAAACTAAAGGAAAGCGGGCGCGAAAAGGCTTGAGTGAACTGACCGAGCAGCGATGGGCTGTGCTGAGCGAGAGGGGCTGCGAAGCGATGGGGCTGAGCTACGCGCAGGCCGCCGAGATGATGCGTGCCCTCGTGCGCCAGAAAGTCTCCGGCGTCTCGGTCATCACGGACGACGCCGCGCGCCGCGCCGCACGGACCATCAACCCACAATCACGCCAAACCAACCCGAACGGGACGAGGGCGAAAGCCTGAAAGTCGTCTGTAAAAGATAGGCTCATCCCATCGCATCGCTTCCTTCCAACCTTTTCAGTTGCCCCCTTCTCATCATTTGTGTTGACTTAATCCACTCCAATATCAGTTTGGCAGTATGAAGCTAGCGGAAGCATTGAGGACGCGACCGCTTCTCTCGGTGCGGCTGGGGGTGGAGTCCGTTATCCCGTACTGAAGCGTCCGGTGCATCAGACTCCGCGATGCCATTTTTCTTGGATGCTCTAATAAATTGAATGAAATTGTAGGTTCGCCTCGCGGCACGCAACATGCTCTGTGAAGGGCGAGGCCAATGGACGGCTTCAGGATTGTAAGAGAGCGAACCGAGCTGAGGAGGTGAAAGTCATGCTTTTGAAGTCGGCACGTCTTGTGCAGAAACTGGCCGGGTCAGTGCTGGGCGGTGCGGGAGCAGCGATCCTGGTTGGAAACGTTCTCCTGTGCATCGCTTACATAGCCTTCGGCCCCCACGTGGTTCTCAACAACTTCCCTGCGCAGGTCTAACAAAGGACCTGCGCAGGTTCCGCTGTGGACGGGTGGCGGTTTATGGCGGTATCACGAGTCAGCGCCACGCGAGCGTTCAAACCCGACTTTGCTTCCGAGCCCTGCCGAGTTTGCCGCAGGCGATATGTTTAGTGATGGCGTCGCGGCAGAAGGCAGGTGGAAGATCACTGAAAACTCACGCTTCACTCTCCCCTACTTTCTGGCCTCCGTGGCAGGCCGGAAGAGAGGACGCGTCGGTTTACTGAAGAGTCTCCTGCCTTGAAGCCACACGCCGACAGTTAGGCAGGCGGACTCAGGAAGTCGAGTGGTATCTTGATAGTGTCCATCCTGCAACCCACAGACCTGACCTCGAAACTTGTCCAACCGCGTCGCCTCATACTGGTGGTCAGGGCGCTGCTGATCATCCTATTCTGGCTCGCCGCCTACGTCGCGATAGCCGCGTTCCAGGCGACCCTGAGCGGTTTGTCCGGCATCACTCTCAGCTACCCTGGGTACATACGTCTAACTAACTGTATCCTGGCCGCCATCTGTGGAGCTTTCCTCCTGTGGCCCAAGGAAGGCGGTCAACTGGTGGGGAGCTGGAACAAGTATGTGGGGCTGGCGTTCTTCACCTTCTCGGTGCAGTACGGGGCGCGGTTCCTCGCCATAATCCTGGGGCTCCAGTTTCCTGAATACAAGGAAACCTTTGGCACAGTCGCGGGTGTCGTGGTGTATCTCGGGTCATACCTCAACAACATCCTCATTATGGCAGCGGCGCGCATCCTGTTGAATAAGAACAAGCAGGTTCAGGCGCAGCCACCGGAGGACAGCAAGTGGGGCTGGCCTCGCCTGAGATACGAGTGGGCCAAGCTCCGAGCCGCGCTGCCAGACTGGTATTTGACGATGTTTTTGTTGACGCTGCTCGCGCTGCTTGAACTTATCCCGTCCAGCCTCATGACCAGTTGGCTCGAACAACTCATCCTGTTCGTGCGCCTCCCTGATGCCATCTTCTCGGTCTACTGCCTGAGCTGGTTCGCTTACGCCCTCTGGCTCAACTTCTACGTCCGCCGCCGCAGATCGCTGGCGTGGCTGGGCTTTGTGTTAGTGCTCGCGTATGCCGCGGGCCAGTTGGTCTACGCGGCGAACCCGTTCATCGCACGCTCACTCTCCGATACGCAGTTGGGGGGGCCGGCCGAAGTGGTGAGAAGTTATCTGTTGACGAAAGTGTCTGGCGATATCGGGGATAAGTTGAAGAAAGACAAAGAGGATGAGGAGCCCGACTCGGTGAACAGGGAGAACACGCAACTTATCCCCGGCGAGACGGATTACAAAGACTACTTCGACAACGCCATCTTCGCCATTCTGTTCCCGATGAAGTCGCTACTCTTTCTGCCCGCCTTCATCCTGTATCTGCTGTTGCTTGGCTCAGTCAACGGCTTCCGCAAGGTGCATCGAGAGCTGACGAACCAGCGGAAGGATTACCTCTCAAAGCATGGCATCCTCGACGTAATCGGCAGAAGCCTGGAGGCCGATGAGCTGGCGCTCATCATCAGGCTGCCGGGTGCCAAGAGGCGTCAGCCCAGCAAAGAGGAGCGCGTTATCTCAGAAGTGTGGAGGGCGAACGACGCCTACACATGGTGGAACAAGCCGAGGCTCTCCTCGCTCGACAGCGATCCGCTTCTCAAACGGGCGATGAAGGAAAAGGGCGATGAGATCATCATCAACGATAGAGACAAGGAGGAGGCGACGGCCGCCGGATTGCCCAAGAACGACCCGTTGCCGCAGACGTTAGTGGTGGTTCCCATCAAGTTCCACGGCGGCGTCATCGGCGTGCTGCGGGTCGTCTTCCGCGGGTACGGTAAGTATAACGACGGCACGCTCGAACAACTCAAGTTCATGGCGGAACTGATCTCGCCATCGGTTCAAGATTTCCGAACAGTATCGGCCGTAGACAAACTCGGACCGCGCCTCAGCCGGGCGCAGGCAGGTCGTCAGATAGCCGCCTTCGAGCAGAGCGACGGGCAGGCCAACGGTTTTCAGCACGCCACCGGGAAAATGACCGAGACGCTCTACGACCTGCTCAACCCGCTGTTGGTCGGGGTGCGCCTGAAGTGCGGCTTCACCTCCGTCAAGCAGCTCCACCCTGGAGAAGGAACCCACGATGACATCCTCGAACGTCCGGGGGTTGGCTACTATGATTCGCCGGAGGAGTCCAGCGGCGACGCGAAAGCAGCCAACGGCGGCGCGCCGAAGAAGCAACGGAGCAGCGCCGGGAATGACCCGCCCATTATCGCCCAGACGGAGCATGGGCAGGTCAGAATCGAACGGGATCACTTGATAGTCCGGACGGAGAAAAACACTACGTTCGATTTGGGAACCCTGTTCCTGGCCATCCCGCACGACAGGGACGAGTTCTCACACCCGACCCTGGCAGCTTATTACCTGACCCGCCGGGCTATAGCTTCCCAGACCGCCCACGGGATATTCAATGCCGCCCGCGACGCACTCGGCCTCATCATTCAGGACCTCGGCGTTAACCTCAACAAGGAGACCTTGTCCCCCGCCGAATGGTTCACAGAGGTCGAGGCGGCAGCTAGAAAGGCGGGCCTGCTTTGGGCAGTCGCCTCAGAGGGGGAGGGGCAGCCGCTTATGGGAGAGCCCGAAAATATCAGAATCCTCGATAGCCTGGACGAGACGGAGAGTCAGGCCCTGAGTAAGCCGCTGGGTTGCATTCCTCATCTGGACCCTGAGTCTACGACCCGACACGTCATCCACCTCAAGCTCAAGGGAGATGGTCAGCACCTCTGGCTCGGCGTCGAGCGCACGCAGTTTGGTGAGGAGCTCAACATCAAATCCCCTTGGAAAAGTTTTTTGTTGAATCTGGAGGACGTCGCCGGTACCGCTCTCGCCCGCATAGAGGAACGCCGGAGAGCCGAGGACGAGCGCCGTCAGGAGGAGGCCAGGAGACTCCGCGAAGCCGATGACGAGTGGCTGAAGATCTTCGCCGACCTGAATGCCACGGTGATGCACCAGCTCGTCAACATGGTGCATAACATGCTCGGCATCGCCCGCAAGCTGGAGATCGCCAGCTCTGACCCCGCCGCTTCAAATGGGAAGTCGCCGGCGGCAGTCGAGGACATAAAGACCTACGCGATGCTGATGCTGGATGTGGCCGCCGCCTACAACCAGTTGATTCGGGGTGACGGGCACGCCTCCTGCGACATCGCCGAGGCGGCGAGGCTGGCGGAAAGGCTATTCCGCTTCGGCCTCAGGAAGAAGATGATCGATATCGAGATCGTCGTAAAATCCGGGGCAATAGCAAATGTACCATCCTACGTCGTCGCGCTCGCTCTAGCCAGCTTGATTGGCAACGCCGTTGACGCCATACAGTCCCACGGCCAAATTACGGTCAAGGCAGAGCCGGAGGGGCCCGACGTGTGGTGCCAAGTCACCAATAACGGCCCGCCCATACCCAAGGAGTTAATACCCGATCTCTTCGAGCGCGGCCCAAAGGGCAAGAGCGGGCACAGTGGTTGGGGGCTCTACCTCGTCAAACGTTCCCTGCAAAACTACGAGGGCGAGGTCGAGCTCTCGCATTCACATTCGGAGGAGACCTGCTTCACCCTCCGCTTACCGAAATCAAACCACCCGCTGCCTGCGATTAAATAAACCCGGCTGGCGCGTTCCGAGTCGCGCCAGATGCCGCCGGCAACTCTCTCGTAGCCGATAGGAGGAGGAGATCATGTCATGCAACCCAAAACAGTAGCTATTGTTGAAGATGAAGCACATCAGCGGGAACCCCTTCAGATGATACTCACCGCCTTGGGCTTTCGAGCCGTGGGCGCAGCGACAGTGGCCGAAGCCTACCAGGTCATCAAAGAACTCGGCGATGAACTCGATGTGTTGATGCTGGACATGAAGCTTGATGACCCGGACGCGCCCACCACTACCGGGGCGGATGTGGCCATCGAGTTTCGGAAACATCATCCAGACTGGAGCCCGGAGTATCTAATCAAGACTGCGCACCCCAACGAGGTCAATTATTATCGACTGGCGCAACGCCTCGGCGTCGCCGCCTACCTGACGGCTGACGAAGCCATAGACGAAGATTTCGTTCGCCACATTCGCGCCCTGGCGTTAAAGCGCTCGTTGCGCGTCGAACGCCCGCGCCTCATCAAGGCGCTCACCTCCATCTCCGACTCGGCGCAGAATCTCTCCGGAGCGGTGAGCAAGTTCTGCCGCGAGATACTAGCCGAGGAACTGGACGCCTGCCTGCGCGCCCCATATCTGCTGCTGCTGACCGACGAGGGCGGGACGCAGAACGTAGCCACTAACACCGACATCCCGACTGGCTACGCGCCGTTGCACGCCGACATTCAATCCGTCGCCCACGGGGTCAGAAAGTTCGCTTCGCCATATGTGGCTTGGGAGCAGGACATGTATAGCCTGCCCCCGCCCACTGACGAAGCCGAGCGGAAGCTCATGGCGAGGCTCGCGGGCGCGGCGCTGCTCCCACTCGCGGCCGTCAAGAACTTCCGCCTCTCGCTCACGCTCTTTGTCCCACAGCCCGGCGAGTCCAAATACCCGGAGGACACAGGGAAGTTGGCCGCCGTGCTGGCGCAACACGTTCGACCCAGCATCATCGGGCACTTCTTAAGCATACTCGTCCATTTAGACTCGCAGAGGAGAGCGATGCAAAAGAGCATTTCATATCTTTGCCATTACATAGGCCAGGAACAGCAGCGAATCGTGGAGGGCGGCGTGGCCCTGGGGCACCTGAAGGAAGAGAGCGGCACGCACCGAAGCTTGCGAGTCATGGCGGACGACCTTCGGCAGACCGGGGCGGTGCTGAGCATGGTCGCCGATAGACCGCGTAAAGATGTTGTCACGATCCTTGAGATGAGAAGCCTGATTGAGAAGGAGTTCGCGAGCTTGAGAGAGATGATGGACACGGGACCGGAATCACTTGATCTACGGGTTGAAGGCTCCTGCCATGTCAGGGCCAGTGAAGATCTTGGCATTGCCGTCAAAAGGGTGCTGCAATGGCTGGCCCAGCGCCGCCTGGAGACTCCGCCCGGCACGGCGGCAGGAATTTTCGTGCGCTGCGTGGAGCAAGAGGGCGGCTCGTGGGTCGCGTTCGAAGACCGCAGCAGGAGGTTGCCGGATGAGTTACGCAAACACCTCTTTGAGCCGTTCTACACGTCGCTCGCCCTGCTGGCTGGGGCGGCGGGCGGCGGGCCGGGCGTCTACCTACCGTTGTATCTTTCGAAAGTCCTGGTCGAGGAGAAGTACGGCGGACGGCTCGAAGATGAGTCGGACAAGGTTGAAGGTGAGGTCGGGCATAGACTCGTCATGAGTTTTGGCCCACCGGGACAAGGGTACGAGAAGAATGGCGCGCTCGTCGGCGCTTGAGGCTAACGATGCAAAGAGTCAAGGGCCGCGCGAAAGTAGCGAGGACAGGCGAGCCAAACTTTTCCTATTGGCATATACGGAAACCTGCTAAGCTACGCAGGCTATCCGAAAGAGCACGTTAAGTCATCTTCATTTAACGTGCGTGAGGTTCCTCATGACCATTGCGCTGGTAGCAAAAGACAAAGGGCTGATCGCCTCAGTAGGCCAACTCCTCACAGGCGAGGGCGCGGAGCCCCTCTCCGTTGTTAGTGTGCACGAAATCCTCAACGAGGATCAGACGGTCAGGCAGGCCGACTTAATCTTCCTCGTCTCGAAGTCGCAGGATTTTCTCAGCGCGGGTGAGGCCGTAAGTCAAATCCGGCGGAAGCTGGGCAAAGGGCAGGAACTCGTTCTCTGTATTACACCACCTCCGTACAAAGCTCAACGACTTCAACTCCTGAGCCTGGGAGCACACGAGATAATCAGTCCCGCTGGCTCAACCGACGAGCAGATTGCCGAGCGGATACTGGGCCACCTGATTCTGAAAAAACGTATCTTGCCCTACAAGTGCGGCCAATTGCTCGGCGCGACCAGCCCGATGCGAGAGATATATAAACGAGTTGAGCGGTACGCGCCGCTGACACGATCTGTGCTCATTCGGGGAGAGACCGGCACGGGCAAGGGTCTCGTCGCCCAGGAGCTTCACGAGGAGAGCGGCAGGCTCGGCGAGTTCATCCACTTCAACAGCACGGCCCTCAACTCAGGTACGATTGAGGCTGAGTTGTTCGGACACGTTAAAGGTGGCCACAACACTGCATTCTCAGACCGGAAGGGTCTCATCGAAGCGGCGCAGAAAGGGACTGTCTTTATAGATGAGATCGGCGACTTCAATTTGGAGTTGCAAGCTAAGCTGTTGGACGTGGTGGAGTATAAGCGCGTCCGGCCGGTCGGTGCCACTCAATATAAAAACCTGGACGTGCGTTTCATTTTTGCCACCAACTGCGACCTGGAAAGGCTCGTCAACGAGGGTAGATTCCGCGAGGACTTGTTCGCGCGGATGGATAGGCTGTCTTTGACAATGCCGCCGCTGCGCAAGCGCAAGGCAGACATCCCCCTTCTTGTCGAGCACTTCATCAATAACTTAAACGAGGAAACCGAAGACTTAAACGAGGAAACCGAGAGGCCCGTGACGGTAGAGACCGGGGCCGTGGATGAGTTGTTCCGCAAAGACTGGCGGCTTAACGTGCGTGAGCTGAGCAGCGTAGTTGAGAAGGCTGAGGCTGATGTTGGAGACGACAGGGTCATCACCAACTTCGTGCTCTCGTCGGATGACGCAAGGGAGATTCCGCCCGGAGGCGTAATCGAAATTAACCCACGAACCCAATCCTGGTTTTCGTTACATGATGAGTTCCATGAAGCTTACTTCCGATCGCTCGCCGCAATCTCCAATAGCATAGAGGAGGCCATGAATCATTCAAAGGTAAGCAGGTCACATCTCTTCGAGATATTTAAAAAGTATGACCTGCACATCGGCGGCAAGCCTTCATAAGCTTGCTCGGAACAGAGAAGACGCACACCCATCGGCCGAACTTAAAGCGATAGGGTTGCGCCTTACGTTCCCGCAACCAATCTGATGGGGTCTAATGAACCATGTTTAGTGACCGGGAAATTTACTTTCCCACTTACTTGAATCGAAAGTCCGCGACCAGCGGCAGGTGGTCTGAGGCGATGAGGGCCGTGCGGCTGCGGTGCAGGGTCAGGCGCGTGAGTTCGAGCGCGTCGTCATAGTAGACGTGATCCAGGTGCAGAAACGGCAGCACGCCGGGGTAAGTCTTCGCGCGCTTGAGGTGGTAGCGCACGTCCGCGCTCTGCAAGTGCATCCCCAGCAGGCGAGAGGCCAGCCCGTGCGTCCACTCGTTGAAATCCCCGAGCGCCACGCGCGGCCCCGTCAGCTCCGAGTTGTTCAAGATTTCTTCGCCCACGAGTTTGCGCGCCTGATGGCGGCGCTCTATGAAGGCCGTGCCCAGATGAATGTTGAAGACGTGTAGCAGTCTTTCCTCACCGCCTGAGTTGACGAGGACGTCCGCGCGCAGGCAGCCGCGCCGCTCGCGCCCGCTCCAGGTGAGGTCATAGTTACACACGTCCAGCAAGGCCGGGCGGCTTAAGGTCACGTTGCCGTAGGCGCCGCCATGCAGCCTGCGGTTCTCGCCGACGTGGTAATGCATCCCCAACTCTTCGGCCAGAAATCGCCCCTGGTTGCGCTCGCGCGCCGCGCCCTCGATGCAGACGACCTCCTGTAGGGCGATGATGTCCGCGTGCGTCTCGCGCAGGACCTCCGCGATTCGCTCCGGGCGCTCGCGCCTATCCATCCCACGGCACTTGTGAACGTTGTAGGTAACAATACGCATAAACAGTGGTCAGTGGTCAGTGGTCGGTGGTCAGTTAAAAGAAAGATGATGAGCAGCGCCGAGTTTTTTGTTTTTAACTGACCACCCACCACCGGCCACTGACCACTGTTACTGTTGTCTCTCCAGCACCCAGCCGAGCCATTCGTGCATTCGCTCGAAGATGGAGCGGCGGCGCCATTCCTCGTAGGAGACTTCGCGGCTCCCGGCCAGGTCGGTCGAGAAGTCTTCCTCCAGGCGCTCGGCCAAGTCGCGGTTGCGCACCGCCAGGTTAATCTCGTCGTTGAGGCCGAACGAGCGGTTGTCAAAGTTGGTCGAGCCGACCACGCTCCACAAGCCGTCAATCACCATCGACTTGGTGTGAATCATCGCCTGCTCGTACTCGTAAATCTTCGCCCCCGCCTCCAGCAGATCGCCGAAAAGACGGCGCGACGACCGCCGCGTCAGGAGATGGTCGCTGTGCTTGCCCGGAACGATGATCCTGATCTCCACCTTGCGCTCGCGTATGGCCCGCACCATCTCGGCGCGCGCGCTCCGGTCCGGGAGAAAATAAGGCGTAGTGATGTCTATGCTCTTCTGTGCAGAGGCCAGCAGGGTTTGAAAGAGTATGCGAGCACGCGTCGAGCCGCCCAGCGAAGGCGAGCTATCGACGACCAGAGCCTCCACCCGGTCTTCAACCTCGTTCGGCGGAAAGTACTCCTTGCCCGTGAGAATCTCGCCGGAGGATTCGAGCCAGTTTTCGACGAACCCTGCCTGGATGCTGGACACCACTTCGCCCTCGACCCTGAACATGGTGTCGCGCCAGCGCGGGTTCCCCTTCTGGCTTTTGTACCAGTGGTCCGCGAAACCGGCCCCGCCGACGAAGCCGACGCGCCCGTCCACGACTATGATCTCGCGGTGCGTGCGGTTGTTGAAGCGCGCCAGCGTCTGCCAGCGCAGCGAGTGATACCAGCAGACGCGCCCGCCCGCCGCGCGCAGCTCCTTAAAATAGCTCTCCCACGTCGCAAAGCTGCCGATGGCGTCAATCACCATGCGCACCTTTACGCCGTTCTTCGCCCTCTCCGTCAGGGCCTCGACGAATCTTTCGGTCAACTCGCCCTTCTGAAAGATGTAGGCCTCTATGTTGATGCTGTGGCGCGCGGCGCGTATGGCTTCGAGCTCCGCCTCGTAGAAGACTTCGCCGTTAGTCAAAACTTCCACCCGGCCCTGTTGATGAATCTTCGAGTCGGTGATGGCCTCCAACACGCAGATGAAGTCCGCGGATTCAAGGGGCTCCGTTTCGGGTGTGGAGATTTTGTAGGCCAGGCCCGGCTCGAACAGTGCCAGGAAGAGAAGGAACGCCTGCACTACGATGGCGATGATGGCGATGACTAGAAACGCGGTCGAGTCCATAAGGTTATTCGGGTGCGTACCGCTCTTTAATCCTGACGCAGCGCTCTAAACCGTCCGCCGCTTCGAGCACTTTAAGCCGCAGGTCCCGGTCGAGCCCTTTTTCGCGCTCCAGGAAATCCTGAACCAGCCCCCGTGCGCGCGCGCTGCACTGACCGCCTAGGAAAGCGCTGAGCCAGCCGTTGATGAAAAATATCTTCCGCGTGCGCTTCAGGCGTGGCAGTTCGCCAAGCGCCGCGTCCAGGTAGGGAATCGTCAGCTCCGCCTGCTGGACGGAATTGAACGGGTTAACACTCGCCTCAATCCAGCTCTCGGCAAGTTTCGGGTCATTCAGGTAAGCGTCGAAATATTCCTTCTTAACCTCCGCGCTGGCGCGCGCTGCTCCCGCGGCGTAGCTGTAGCGCCTGGCGTCGTCGGTCGTGTCAGCCTTGCTCTGAGCTTCAAGCAAGGCGGGCGCTTCCGGGTCGTCGCGGACGAGCAGCGCCGTGATGATATCGAAGCGGTCGCGCGAGCGAAGCTGCATGCCGGGGATGACGACTTCGCCCCGTAATATTTTCTTGAGCGTCGCGCGCCCCGCATCCGTCAGCGCCACGCCCTGAAAAGCTCGAAAACTGGTGATGCGAAGCCCCGCCGTCTCGGCTTTCAGCATCCGCTCTTCGAGCATCCTTTCCAGGCGCGGCGCGACCGAGCGGCGCTCGGCGTCTGAGAGGTAGCGATTGAAGGCAGATTGCACGCGGCTGAGCACACCCTGCGCGGTGACTTCGTCACGCTCCTCTGGCAGAAGCCTGATGGCCAGCTCCAGGTAGCGCAAGGGGTCCAGCTCTGCCTCGCGCACGCTGTCCCAGAGCGTTCCCCACAGCAGCGCGCGCAGGAAATCGTCCTTGACCTCTCCCAGATGTTCCAGGACGTAAGCGCGGCTTTCATCATCGAGCAGGAAAAGGCCGTAGCCGTAGTCTTCAAAATTGGCGAAGACGAAGGACGGGCGCCGCCGCCCCACTGCCTCTTTAATGCGCGTCTGTGCGCCGTGGCCGAGCAGCACCGTCAGGGTTTCGGGCGGGGACTTGCCGCCGTGTGCCAGCAATATCTTCAAACGCATGGGCCACGCCCCGGCCTCCTTGAGGACGTCCTCCTGCGCGAGCGTCAGTGACGCTATGCGCCCGGCGCGATTCACAGTCCAGCGTGCGCGCACGCGCGCCAGCCCGCGCTTTCTGACCCAGGCCGCGGCCCAGGTATCGAGCTTCCTGCCTGAGCTTCGCTCAAGGGCCGCGACCAGATCGGCCCACTCGGCGTTATTGAAGGCGTGCTCTTTAAGGAAGGCGCGCACGCCCTGCTGAAATTTGTCCGCGCCCAGATAGAACTCCGCCTGCCTGAGCATCGAGGGGGCTTTGAGATAGACGATGTTGCCGTAGGCGGACTTGGCCGCGCTCAGGTTCGGAATCTCCTGAAAGATGGGAGTCGTGCCCTTCGTCACGTCAGTCGTGTACGCGCCGGGTTTCGTCCGCTGGTAAAAAACTTTCCAGGCGTTGTACTGCGGCAGGACCTTCTCCATAGCCTGATAGGCCATGAAGGTCGCGAACCCCTCCTTGAGCCAGAGGTCGTCGAACCAGCGCATCGTGACCAGGTCGCCGAACCACTGGTGCGCGGCCTCGTGGCAGATGACTTCGGCGCGCGCCACTATGTCGCTCGCGGTCGGGTCGGTTGGAAACAGAATCGATTCTTCGCGCAGGAAGGTCGCGCCCGCATGCTCCATCCCGCGATAGGCGAATTCCGGCAGGATCACTATGTCGTACTTCGGGAACGGGTACTTGAAATCGAAATAGCCCGCGAGGAAAGCCAGACATTCGCGGTGCAGGCGGAAGACTTCCGCCAACTCCCTGCGCGCCCGCTCGGCCTTAGATTTGCGGACGAAGAGGGACATGGGCGTCCGCGAAGTCTCGTCCGTAAATTGCTCGAACGGCCCGGCGGCGAAGGCGAAGAGGTAAGTGCTGAGCGGCTCGGTCTCGCGAAACTGCCAGAAGCTGTTCGTCCCGTTGCGCGTGACTGTCTCCGCCCCTGTGTTCGAGACGACTTTCCAGGCCGTGAGCGTCTGGACGCTTAACTGAAAACGGGCCTTCAAGTCGGGCTGGTCGAAACAGGGGAAGGCCGTGCTCGCATCTGATGGGACGAAGAGCGTGTAAAGGTACTCGGACTTGTCCTCGCGGTCCAGGTAGCGCGTCACGGCGCTGCCGGAGGTCGAGACGGGAGACTCGAACTTGAGGCGCAAGACATTCTCGCCCGTGGTGAGGTCGGCCGCCGGAATGATGATGTGGTCGTTAAGGGTGCGCGCGTCCAGCGCCCCGCGCCCGTTGACTTCGATGTCCCACACGCGCGCACGCGCCTGCCCGTCCTTCGGCTGCGCCACGCGCCAGTCGAGGACTAGCTCTTCGACCCCCGAGTCGAGCGTCACGCGAATCTCTTCCGAGCCGCTCATCATCTCCGCGCCGGGGCGCAGGTCAATTGTCAGCTTGTAGCGCACGTTGCTGTAGTGCGCGGCGCGAAAGCGCGCGAGGTCCCGCGCCACCCCTGGCTGCGGGTCTGCATTAGAGCGCCCTTCCGCCCTGTAAAAAGCGGCACAGCCAAGCGTCAGCAACAAACCCGTCAAGATTATCCGTAAAGTCATCGCGCTCAAGCCTCGCTCAGTTCCTTTCGTCATCGCTGGTCTCTATAGCGCCCCTAGATCTTCAGGACGATTTTACCGAAGCTCTCGTTTGATTCCATGCGCTCGTGCGCCGCGCGAACTTCGTCTATCCGGTAGACTTTATCTATGACCGGGCGCACCACCTCGCGCTCGAGGAGCGGAACGACATGGGCGGCGAAGAGGCGCGTCGCCCGCGCCTTCTCTTCGAGAGAGCGTGCGCGAAGCACTGTGCCAACTATCCGGAGCCGCTTTCGCATCACGATGCCAAAGTCGAGCGGTGCGTTAGCCCCCGCGGTAGTCCCGACCAGCAGCAGCCGACCCCGCAAAGCCAGCGCGTCCAAATTCGCCGCGAGGTATGCCGCGCCCACCAGGTCCAGGATAACGTTGACGCCCGCGCCCTTCGTCCACTCGCGCACGGCCTCAGCGATTCGCGCGGGGTCTGTCCCCACCGCGACCGCCTCATCCACGCCGTAAGCGCGCGCCCGTTCGAGTTTCTCGGCGGTGCGGGAGGTTCCGTAGACGCTTGTGCCAGCGGCGCGCGCCAGTTGAACGGCGGCGAGGCCGACGCCGGAACCCGCCGCGTGAATCAGCACGCGCTCGCCCATCGAGAGGCCGCCCTGCGTGAAGAGCGCGTCGTGCGCAGTGATGAATGCTTCCGGCACGGCCGCCGCCTCGGCCCAGTCCAGGTTGGAAGGAATCTCTACGAGCGTGCTCTCGGGCGCAAGCACATATTCGGCCTGCGCTCCGCCGCCCGTGATGCCGAAGACCCTCTGCCCGACCTTTAGGGCACGCGCGTCTTCGCCGACCTCTTCGATCTCTCCGGCGAACTCCAGTCCGGGAATGTCGCTCGGGGCTCCGGGCGGTGCCGGGTAGTGGCCCCTGCGCTGTAGAACGTCGGCGCGATTCAGGCTGGCGGCGCGCACGCGCACGAGCACGCGGTCGGCTGTGGCTGCCTGCGGGCGCGAGACCTCGCGCACCTCCAGCCCTTCGACGCCGCCGTGAGAAACGATGACGACCGCGCGCATTACTTTTTCAGCTCCTTTGACGCGTAAGGTGCCCATACATTCGAGTAAGATTTCTGCTAGCTTACCATCAAAGTCGAAGATACGTCTCACTGTGATAGAGTGTGGCGCACACAAAAACTTATGCGGACCAGCACCCTCGTCATCATCAACCCGGCCTCCGCGCGCGCACGCCGCGCGTGGCCAGGGATCAAGGAGGCTCTCGTAGAGGCCGGCGTGCAATTCGACGCGCACGAGACGACGCACGCCGGCGACGCGACCTTGAGAACGCGCGCCGCGCTGCGAGAGGGCTATCGCACCATAGCGGTCGTCGGCGGCGACGGGACTTTGAGCGAGGCGGCGTCAGGCTTCTTCGATTTCGCGGAGGAAGGAAGTCAGGACTCTGCGCGTCTTCCAGCTCCGGTCAACCCGGAGGCAGCGCTCGCCATCCTGCCCGCCGGGACTGGCGACGATTTCGCGCGGGGCTTAAGCGGCGGGCGCGAGCCTCTGGACAAGTGGCTGGCACATTTTATCGCTCATTGCCGCGGTGAGGGGGCGAGCGCGTTTGCCCACGCAGTTGACGCGATTTACGGGCGCGTGGAGCAGGGCGAGCGTGCTTTTATCTGCGTGAACGTGGCGACGATCGGGTTGGGCGCGGAGGTCGCGGCGCGCGTGGCGTCGCAGCGTGGACTGGTCAGGCGTCTTCCGGGCGAGGCGCGGTTCGTGTCGGCGGCTTGCGGCGCGCTCGCCGCTTGGCGCGAAAGGCGCGTGCGCGTCCGCGTCGATGAAAGCGAAGTGATAGAGAGCCGGACGAATCTGATAGCCGTGGTCAACGGTCGTTACGCGGGCGGCGGGATGATGTTCGCACCCGATGCGAGCAACGACGACGGGCTGATTGATCTGGTGCTGACGCGCGACCTCAACCGCGCCAGCATCCTACGGGAACTCCCGCGCATACGGCGTGGCGCGCACCTGGCCAACCCGCGCGTCCGCATCATCAAAGCCAGGAGCGTGCGCGTGGAAACGGACGAGGAGGATGACGCCCTCCTGGTCGAAGCCGACGGCAACGTCCGTGGCCACACCCCTGCGGAATTCCGGATCATGCCGGGCGCACTCCGAATAATTCAAAAAAAGTGATGAGTGATGAGTAATGAGTGATGAGTGGGGGAGTTCAACGTTAGAAGAATTACCTCAACGAGCCCCGTCAGGGGCGGCATGACAATAGCCTAGGGCGTCAGCCCT
>DATEMM010000382.1:0-9761 GCA_035275605.1 Pyrinomonadaceae bacterium | reverse complement strand
GTCCCTGTTGTTTACAGCACTCCTGCTGTTGCCTCTGCCCACGCGATCGTCCCGCTGATTGCGACGGCCGTTTCCGTTATCGCCGTGTTCGCCGCCATTAGTATCTATGTTCTCGCCTAAGCCCTCGCTCTCACCGAGAGTGCTCATCTGCTCCAGTGAGCCCCTGGCGCTGACCATTCCCTTCGCCGCCACTTTATCTGAGAGCGAAGGAATAGCCCTGGCCCCGCGCATGATCATCTCTCGCGCTCGCTCAGCACCGAGCCACGGGCGCATCGTCTTAATCAACCCGGCCACGCCAGAGACAAACGCCGCCGAGGATGAAGTGCCGCTCACCAACTGATATTCGCCGCCCATCCCGGTCGTGAGAACGTCTTTGCCCGGAGCGGCTATGGCAGCGTGCGCCGCTCCCCAGTTCGAGAACGCTGCGAGCACGTCACTACTATCCGTCGCAGCGACTGCGATCAGGTTGGGAAGGTCGAAGGAGGCAGGGTAGCGCGGCGCTGCTTCTATATCCAGACTACTATTGCCCGCCGAAGCCACTACCAACACGCCTCTTTGTCCCGCCCTGCTGATTGCTTCACGAAGCGCTTTGGAAGCGTCGCCGGTCCCCCACGAACAGTTAATCACCTGCGCCCCGTTCATCGTCGCATAGTCAATCGCCTCGACAGCGCTGGCCACGTCCCCAGTGCCCGTCTGATCCAGCACACGCAGGCTCATCAAACCGGCCTGCCACATGACACCAGCCCCGCCCGTCTTGTTATCGCCCTGGGCGGCGATGATACCGGCGACTGCCGTCCCGTGCCCCAGCCCGTCTACGATCACATTGGAGTTGGTCACGAAGTCCCAGCCGTGCAGGTCGTCGTTGAAGCCGTCGCCGTCCTCGTCCAGGTTGTCGGCTTGTTCAAGGGAGTTATCCCAACGGTTCTGAGAGAGGTCCGGGTGCGTGAAATCAACGCCGCTGTCAATGATGGCGATCACGGTTCGCTTCGAGCCGGTGGTCTTGCCCCAGGCTTGAGGCGCAAAAGTGTTCTTGAGCGCCCACTGCTCTGCAAAGCGCGGGTCGTTCGGCGAAGTCCCGGTCGCCGTCTGGTCCGCTGTAATCAGGTAGTTCGGTTCCACTAAGTCAACCAGCTCGCTCCTGCCGAGGCGTGCGGCCAACGCTTCCGGGTCTGACCCCGGCGGCAAAGTGAGACGCTCGATGCCGGACTGGCCGCGGAGCAGCCCGGCCCAACGCGCCCCGTTGGACGCCAGCAGCGCGTGCATCTTCTGCACGGGCACGTGCTCTTTAAAGCGTATGAGGAGTTCATTGTCGCGCCACCTCATGTTCTGCGGCGGCGTAGCCTTACGTGCAGCAGGAGCCCTCTTCGCGTCCGCCTTACGCGGGCTGGCCAGCGTGGCCCTGGAGGTGGCCTCCACCTTCGGCCCCGGCACCAGGGTTGATACGGGAAGGATTAGAGAGCAACAGATGGCGAAGCAGATTAGACGAATGAAAGAATGAGAGCGCGAGAGGTGAGGTCTGAACATAAGCGACTCCTTTTCGAGACCAGGGCTGAGGCAAAGGTCTAAGGGATACGTCGCTGCCCGTCGTCCGACGTGCGACGCGTGCTTATCTGTCTTTAAATTCAATCCACCCGGATGACTCGTCCCTCCTCGCTTAAACGAAGAGGCCGCGTCACGCGAACGATTTTTCTGAGCGCGTGCAGGCTAGTCCCGTCAAGCATGCCTGTCAACAAATTTCTGCGGTTAATTTAAAACGTGTGGGAGCGAAATAAATGCCTTACGCTTAGCTGTCTCCTTTCTGTCGTCGATGCTGCCTCAAAATACGATTGGGGCGGCCCCGCTCCGTCCCGGAAAGCTGTTCCTTCACCCTTGCTGAATGAATACTCATTCAGTATGATAGGCTTCTGCGTTTTGAGCCTCCTCGGAAAGGTAACAGACAGTATATGCTTCGGATTGAAAAGGCGGCGGTCCTGGGCGCTGGGACGATGGGCGCGCAGATCGCCGCGCACCTGGCCAACGCCGGAATTCCCACGCTCCTGCTGGACATAGTCCCACGCGAGCCCTCGCCCGAAGAGCAGGCCAAAGGGCTCGGCCTCGACTCGAAAGAGGTGCGCAACCGCATCGCGCGCTCCGGCCTGGAGGCCGCGAGGAAGGCCAAGCCGGCCGCATTCTTCACGCCCGAAAAGGCAGCGCTCGTCTCGGTCGGTAACTTCGATGACGACATGGCGAAGTTGAAGGACTGCGACTTCATCATCGAAGCGGTCGTCGAGAACCTGGAGATCAAGCGCAAGCTCTTCGAGCGCGTTGAGCAGTTTCGCCGCCCTGGCTCAATCGTCGCCTCGAACACGAGCGGCATCCCGATTCGCCAAATAGCGGAAGGCCGCGGGGAAGATTTCCGCGCCAACTTCCTGGGAATACATTTCTTCAACCCGCCGCGCTACATGAAGCTGGTCGAAATCATCCCGACCGAGTGGACGAAGCCTGAGGTCTCCTGCTCGGTCGCGGGCTTTCTGGATCAGCGGCTCGGCAAGGGCGTCGTGCCGGCCAAGGACCGCCCGAATTTCATAGCCAACCGCGTCGGCACCTTCGGGGCCATGGTCACTATCAAGACCATGTTGGAAGAGGGTTATTCCATAGAAGAGGTGGACAAGATAACGGGCCAGTCGGTCGGTCGGCCCAAGACCGCCACCTTCCGCACCTTCGACCTAGTCGGCCTGGACGTCTTCGGCCACGTCGTCAAGAACCTTTACGAGGCGCTCTCTGAAGACGACGAGCGCGAGGTCTTCGTCGCGCCGGAATTCCTCACGCAGATGATCGGGCAAGGTTTGCTGGGCAATAAGACCAAGGGCGGCTTTTACCGTAGACAAAAGGGTGAGGGCGAGAAGCAGGAGATATGGACGCTCGACCATGCCTCGCTCGAATACCGCCCGGCGCAGAAGGTGAAGCTGCCCGCGCTCGACATGGCGAAGAACATAGAGGACACGCCCGAGCGCATTAAAGCTCTGGTCTGGGGCAAGGACCGCGTCGGCGCTTTTCTCTGGAAGACCATGTCGCGCACCTTCCGCTACGCAGCCAACCGCATCCCCGAAATCGCGGACACCGTGGTCGAAGTTGATAACGCGATGAAATGGGGCTTCAACTGGGAGTTGGGCGTCTTCGAGACCTGGGACGCCATCGGCGTCGAAAAGACGGTCGCGCGCATGAAGGAAGAGGGGCAGGCCGTCCCAGCAAACGTCCAGAAGATGCTGGACGCGGGCGCGACCTCCTTCTACAAGGATGAGAACGGGCAAAAATCCTACTTTGATTTCGCAACCAGTAAGTACGTGCCCGTCGCAGAGCGTCCGGGCGTCATCGTTTTAAAATCCGTCAAGGAGCGCACGGCCGTCATCAAGAAGAACGCCGGCGCGTCCCTGATAGACTTGGGCGACGGCGTGGCGTGCCTGGAGTTTCACTCGAAGATGAACGCCATCGGCGGCGACACTTTACAGATGCTCAAGGCTTCGCTCGCCGAGGTCGAGAAGAATTTCGTCGGCCTGGTGGTCGGCAACGAGGGCGTCAATTTCTCCGTCGGCGCGAACCTGATGCTGCTCCTCCTGGAAGCACAGGATGAGAACTGGGAAGAGATAGATATGATCATCCGCGCGTTTCAGAACGCGACGATGAGTTTGCGCTACTCTGCCAGGCCAGTGGTGGTCGCGCCCTTCCAGATGACTTTCGGCGGGGGCTGCGAGATGGCCCTGCACGGCGACCGCGTGCGGGCAGCCGCCGAGACCTACATAGGATTGGTGGAGGTTGGCGTCGGCCTGATTCCGGCGGGCGGCGGGACGAAAGAGATGCTCGTCCGCGCGCTCGACGCGATTCCTAAAGGTGCTAACGACGCGGACCCGTTCCCCTTCGTCAAGCGTGCGTTCGAAACCATCGCGATGGCCAAGGTCGCGACCTCCGCAGAGGAGGCGCGCTCCCTCGGCTTTCTGGCCGCGGACGATTCCATCTCGATGAACAGGGACCGCCTGATCGCAGACGCCAAGCAGGAGGTCCTGGCCCTGGCCGCGACCGGCTACGTCGAGCCGCAGCAGCGGACGGACGTTCTGGCGATGGGGCTTCCGGCGCTTGCAACGATTAAGCTAGGTATACATCAAATGAAGCGCGGCGGATTTATCTCGGACTACGACGCGCTGATCGGCGAGAAACTCGCGCGCATTCTGACGGGCGGCGACCTGAACCACCCGACGCGAGTCTCCGAACAGTACCTGCTGGATTTGGAGCGTGAGGCCTTCCTCTCGCTCTGCGGCGAGCGCAAGACGCAGGAGCGCATCGGCCACATGCTCAAGACCGGGAAACCGCTGAGGAATTAGTCTTGGAGTCTGGAGTCTGAAGTCCGGAGTCAAAAGAAAGACGGTTTTGTCTTTGACTCCAGACTCCAGACTCCAAGACTCCAAACTGGAGATTATTATGAGAGACGCAGTAATCGTATCGGCCGTGCGGACGGCCGTGGGGAAGGCACCGAAGGGGACTTTGAAAGACACGCGGCCGGACGAGATGGGAGCGGCCGTCATCAAAGAATCAATCGCGCGCGTAGAGGGCCTGGAATCTTCCGAGATCGAAGATGTAATCATGGGCTGCGCGATGCCGGAGGCAGAGCAGGGGATGAACGTGACGCGCGCGGCGGCCATACGCGCGGGCCTGCCCGTCGAGACCTCCGCGATGACTATCAACCGCTTCTGCTCCTCTGGCCTGCAATCCATCGCGCTTGCCGCCGACAAAATCCGAACGGGCGGGGCCGAAGTGATCGTCGCGGGCGGGCTCGAAACCATGTCCATGATCCCTATGGGCGGGCACATCATTCGCCCGAACCCGTATCTGGTCGAGCACTACCCGGACTTTTACCTGAACATGGGGCTGGCAACCGAGAACGTGGCGCGCAAGTACGAAGTCTCACGCGAGGAGCAGGACGCTTTCGCCCTGCAATCTCACCAGCGCGCGGCGAGCGCCCTGAGTGAAGAGAAGTTCAAGGACGAGACAGTGCCTCTGACCGTCACCTTTGAAGAACTGGACGCGAAAGGGCGCAAGCAAAAGCGAGAGGTGGTCTTCGACAGGGACGAAGGCGTGCGCACGGACTCTTCCCTGGAGGGGCTGGCGAAGTTGAAGCCCGCATTTCACGTCAAGGGAACCATCACGGCGGGCAATGCTTCGCAGATGTCTGACGGCGCAGCCGCCGCGGTCGTCATGTCGGACGAGAGAGCGCAGCAGCTAGGCGTCAAGCCGCTGGCGCGCTTCGTGGCCTACGCGACCGCCGGGTGCCCGCCCGAGGAGATGGGCATCGGCCCCGTCTTCGCCATCCCGAAGGCTTTGAAGATGGCAGGGCTCACACTCGACCAGATTGATTTGATCGAACTCAACGAAGCGTTCGCCGCCCAATCCCTCGCGGTCATCAAGGAACTTGGACTCGACCCTCAGAAGGTGAACGTCAACGGCGGCGCAATCGCGCTCGGCCACCCCCTGGGCTGCACAGGCGCGAAGCTGACGGCGACCATCCTGCGAGAGCTGGAGCGGCGAGGCGGCCGCTACGGGATGGTCACTATGTGCGTCGGCGGCGGGATGGGCGCAGCCGGAATATTCGAGAGACTTAGCTAAAGACGGCGTCCCGTCAGGGACATTCCCCAACCAGAAAGGATGATTCTTTATGTCAGCCGTAGCCGAAGGAAAAGAGATTATTAAGGGCGGCGCTTTCCTGATTGAAGAGCGCACCCCGGAAGAGATTTTCACGCCGGAAGATTTTACAGAAGAGCAGCGCATGATCGGCGAGACCACGCGCGAGTTCATAGACAACGAGGTCCGCCCGCACATCCCCGATTTGGAGAAGCACGACTGGCAACTGGCCCGCGAGCTGATTAAAAAATCGGCGGAACTCGGTCTGGTCGGCGCGGTCATCCCAGAGGAGTACGGCGGGCTCGGCCTGGATCAGACGAGCGGCGTGGTGGTGGCCGAGAACTTCGGGCGCGCGGCCTCCTTCGCCGTCACCTTCGGCGCGCAAACAGGGATAGGCACGCTTCCCATCGTCTACTTCGGCAACGAGGAGACGAAGCAGAAGTACCTGCCGAGGATCGTCACGGGCGAACTTGTCCCGGCCTACGCGCTGACGGAAGCCGGGTCGGGCTCGGACGCGCTCGCGGCCAAGGCGACGGCACGTCTTAGCGAGGACGGAACGCACTACATCTTAAACGGCGAGAAGATGTGGATCAGTAACGCAGGGTTCTCGGACCTCTTCATCGTCTTCGCCAAAGTTGACGGCGACAAGTTCAGCGGCTTCGTCGTGGAGGCGGGCGAGGGCGTCAAGACGGGCGCGGAAGAGCATAAGATGGGCATCAAGGGTTCCTCCACGCGCGCCCTAATCTTGCAGGACGTTAAAGTCCCTGTGGCAAACCTTCTGGGCGAAGTCGGCAAGGGCGCGAAAATCGCCTTCAACATTCTCAACATCGGCCGCTTCAAGCTGGGCGCGTCGTGCGTGGGCGGAATGAAGCTGATGATTCAGGAGTCTGTCCGCTACGCCAACGAGCGTCACCAGTTCGGGAAGCCCATCTCAAGTTTCGGCGCGATTAAGGCCAAACTCGCCGAGATGGCGATTAAGACCTGGGTCGGTGAGGCTATGTCGTATCGCACGGTGGGGCTGATCGAATCGGCCATCGGCGACACGAAGGACCCGGACGCGAAGCTGCGCGCGATTGAGGAGTACGCAGCCGAATGCTCCATCATCAAGGTCGCGCTCTCGGAGTACTGCGATTTCGTGGCGGACGAGATGGTGCAGATTTACGGCGGCTACGGCTACTCGGCCGACTATCCGGCGGAGCGCGCCTACAGGGATTCCCGCATCAACCGCATCTTCGAGGGGACGAACGAGATCAACCGGATGCTCATCCCCGGCATGTTGATGAAGCGGGCGATGACGGGCAAGCTGGCGCTGCTGCCCGCGGCGCAAAGTTTGATGGACGAAGTTCTTTCGCCCTCCATGCCGAGCTTCGACGAGGACGAGGGCGTCCTGGCGGCGGAGATGAAGCTGGCACAGAACGCGAAGAAGGTGGCGCTGATGACGCTGGGGACGGCGGCGCAGAAGTACATGATGGGCCTCAGCGAACAGCAGGAAATACTGATGGGCGTGGCCGACATCACGATCGACGCTTTTGCGATGGAGTCGGCCATCCTGCGCGCGCAAAAACTGGCGGCGGCCGAGGGCGAGGAGGCGGCGTCGCGTTACCTGGACATGACGCGCGTCTTCTGCAACGACGCCGTCGAGCGCATAGAGGTGCACGCCAAGAACACGCTCGCCGGGATGAGCGAGGGCGACGAGCTGCGCACTCTGCTGGCCGCGCTACGACGCTTCACGAAACTGACGCCGATGAACACCATCAGCGCGCGCCAGCGCATCGCGGACGTGCTGATCAAGGCAAACAAGTACACGTACTGAAGTAGTGGTCGGTGGTCAGTGGTCAGTGGTCAGTTAAAAACTGATTGCTAACTGACCACCGACCACTGACCACCGACCACTGTTATGCGCATTATCACTATCTCAGTCCCCACGCCCTTTTACGTCGGGCCGGTCAACTGCTATCTCATCGCGGAAGACCCTGTGACGATCATAGACACGGGGCCGAAGACGAAAGAGGCGGTCGAGGCCCTGCGCGAAGGCTTGCGGCAGGCGCGGTTTCGCTTCTCGGACATTCGCCGCATCGTCCTGACGCACGCACACGAGGACCACTGCGGGCTGGCGCGCTCGCTCCGTGACGAGGCGAAGGACGCAGAGATTTTAGTTCACGGATGGGAGACCGGGCACAAGGTCGGGCGGCTCGAATACGACGAGCACCGCGAGCTGCTGGTGCGCGCCGGCGTGCCGTCCGCGGAGATAGAGCTGATGCGGCGTATGTACGAGGGCGTGCGCGCCTACGCCGACTCGCTCGAAGACGACCAGTACGACGAGCTCAGGGACGAAATGGATTTGGAGTTCGCCACGGGCAGCCTGCGCGTCCTGCACACGCCGGGTCACACGCCCGGCTCCTGCTCGTTTCTACGAGAAGCCGACCGGACCTTGATTGCCGGCGACTGCGTGCTAAAGCGCATCACGCCGAACCCTATTCTCTCGCCAGACCCCATTGACCCGTCGAAGCGCTTCCACTCGCTGGGGGAATACCTGGTCAGTTTGGCGCGCATACGTAGCCTCTCGCCCACGCTCGTTTACGGCGGGCACGGCGAGCCTGTAAACGATTTTGAGGAGCTTTTCAACCGCTACCTGCGCGCCGTCAGAGAGCGGCAGGCGGAAGTGATTCGCCTGGTTCCGAAAGGGGGAGCGACCGCCTGGGACATCGCGCGCGAGCTTTTCCCAGGGGCCGACGACGTTCACCGCTTCCTGGCCGTCTCCGAAACGGTCGCCCACCTCGACCTGGCACACATGGAAGGCAAGCTGGCCGTCGAAATCGGCGACGGGCGCGAGGTTTACCGCACGGCGTAGTGGTCAGTGGCCGGTGGCCAGTGGTCAGTGGCCAGTGTTTGAGTGTTCGATTAATTGCCGCGTAGCGGCCGTCTGAGTTTAGCCCGGCCTTTCAAGGCCGGGAAGACAGCGAGAATTAAACGGCGTCGCGTCAGCGACGCATGAATGAAAGAGCCGCATTGATTCACGCGTCGCTGACGCGACGCCCGGCTTCCTTCATCCGTGTTCCCGGCCTTGAAAGGCCGGGCTAAATTCATGTGCCGCTCTGCGGCAACGCGCGACAAACGTAATTACTGCTCACTGCTCACTTTCTTCCGGCCACTTTTTGGGAACTTCCGCTCATCTAAGGCGTGAAACTCACAAATCTTACCCTGGAGGATTTCTTTCCATGAGAATGAGAAATCTGGTTCTGTTTACGGCAATCCTGCTAATTTCGAGTCTGTCCGCGCTGGCGCAGCGGACGCCGCCCCCGCCCTCTGCCCCTCCTGCGCCCGAGATTATCGCGCCGGTTCCGCCGCCGGAGCCCATGGCCTACTCCCTTTACTTTGACGGCATGAACTACCTGGGCGTGCTGACCGAAGAGATTGACAGGGAAAATATGGGCCGCTACGGAATGAGCTCGCCGCGGGGCGTCGGCATCAGCCGCGTGACCGAGGGCAGCCCCGCCGAGAAGGCTGGCCTGAAGAAGGGCGACGTCATCCTACAGTTCGACAGCGAGCCTGTGACGAACACGCGCAAGCTCTTCCGCCTCATCGGCGAAGCCTCGCCAGGGCAGGCCGTGCGCCTGACCATCAGCCGCGGGGGCTCCGAGCAGCAGGTGAACGTCTCGCTCGGCCAGCGCGAGGAATCCTCGCGCGTTTTCAGAACAGTCACGCCGCCAGTGCGCGGCGGCATCCTGCGCGGGACTCCTATGCCGCGCGTCTGGAGCGGAGAAGCCCCGGAGGCATTGGCCCTCGGCTTTGGCAATAATCGCCGCGTCGGCATCACGACGACGCAGTTGACCAGGCAGCTCGCGGACTTTTTCGGAGTCCAGGGCGGGCACGGCATCCTCATCACTTCCGTCAGCGAGAACAGCCCTGCGTCTCGCGCTGGCCTCAGGGCCGGCGACGTTATCACGGAAGTGAACAACGAGAAGGTCGAGGACGCCGGCGATTTCATACGCGCCCTCAACTTCAAGGAGGAAGGGGACGTCAACCTGACGATCATCCGCGACAAGTCGCAGCGCACGATTAAAGTGACGCCCGAGCGCAGGGAGACTCCCACCTTCAACTTCTCGCAGATA
>DATEMM010000381.1:0-11457 GCA_035275605.1 Pyrinomonadaceae bacterium | reverse complement strand
CTGACGGGGCTGTTGAATGATTGCCCTGACGTAGAATTTAACCCACTCATCAGTCATCACTCATTATTCATCACTAATCACTGCTTTTAATCTGATATTGAAAGTTGTGCCTTGTCCGGGTTGGCTGTCGAAGGTGATGCGGCCGTTGTGGAGCTGGACGGCGCGGAAGGCTTGTGCCAGGCCGATGCCGTTTCCATACGGCTTGGTCGTGTAATAGAGATGAAAGATGCGCTCGCGCTCGCCGGGTTCTATCCCCCGGCCGTGGTCTTTAATCGAGACCAGGACGCTGCCCTCGCCGTCCCTGGCGGTCGCGACCAGCAGCCGCCCACCGTGCTCCATCGCCTGAAAGCCGTTGATGATGATATTGAGAAAGGCTTGCTTGAGCAGGTCCGCGTCACCGGCTATGAGCGGCAACTCAGGCTCGAACGAGCGCCAGACGGTGGAGCCGCGCGTCTCTGCTTCAGGTGCGGCCAGCGCCAGCGTCTCCTCCAGAATCTGGTTCACGTCGAGCGGCCGCATGGTGATGCGCGGCGGACGCGTGAAATCCAGAAAGGTCTGGACGACACGGTCCAGTCGCTGAATCTCTGAGGTCAGTATATCCAGTTGCGGGCGAGCATCGTCCGCGGCCGGGCTGATTCTTTGCAGCTTGGAGCGCAGGAGTTCCAGATGGATGACCATCGCGTTCAGCGGGTTCTTAACTTCGTGCGCGATGCCCGAAGTGATGCGCGCGAAATCTGCCAGGCGCTCCGAATAGTCCAGTTGCGATTCGAGCTTCGCGACCGTCTCGCGGTCGTGCAGGGAGACGAGCGCGCCGACGACCTCTTCGCGGTCCTTGATGGGTTGAACCGAAGCGACGACCGGGCGCGCGGAGTTCCCGTTCGTGGAGGGAAGCGCGGCCCGCGTAGAGGTCTCGCCCGAGCGAAGCGCACTTTCGGTAAGCGAGATCAGGGGGTGTTCTGCTCCGACAATCTCCGAGAGCTTGTGGCCCTCCATCGGGTGCGCGGAGCCCAGCAACGACTCTACGCCGGGACTCGCGAGCATCACGCGTCCGTCGGCGCTGACGAGAAGGAGCCTCTCCTGTAGGTTCTGCAATATCTGTTGTAACCCGCCGCGCGCTTCGCGCAGTTGCGAGCGGTCGCCCGCGATCTGGCGGCTGAGCTGTTCTATTCGATCGGCGACCGCCTCGATGTCGGTGCTCTTGATTCGCCCGACCTCTCTCTGTGCCAGCGTTCCGTCCTGACCGCCTTCGAGTTGCGCGATGGAGGAGGTGATGGCGCGGAGCGGGGCCGTAATCAACCTGGAAGAGCTGATGGCGATGAAGGTGGCGGCGGCAATCGCGGCCAGCGCGAGCAGCAGGTTCGTGAGCAGGCTCCGCCAGACCTGCTCGCGAATCGAGTCCAGGGAGACGCTCAGGCGCACGCGCGCGAACTCCTGGCCGCGGTAAAGGAGAGCGCGCGTGTACTCGTACTGTGTGTGGTCGCCGGAGAAAATCTGTCGCAGCCGGGAAAGGACCGAAGCGCCTGTCAAGGTTTCGAGCGGCGGGAGCTCTTTTCTTGCCGCGCTCTCGGGAGCCTGCAAAAGAGACGCGCCGGCATTATCTTCGATGACGAGGGAGGTGATAGGCGCGCCGCGCCTGACGACTGCATCGACCAGAGCCCTGGCGTGCGGCGAGTCGCGTATGGCTTGCTGCGGCGGGTCGTTCGGCGCGTAGATGACTGCGCTCTCGGCCGCGCTCGCCGCTTGCAGAGAAACCCGCTCGGCCTGGTCGCGTAAGCCTGAGACGAGCGAGCGCGTGAGCTGTGCGACGTTAGTGAAGACGAGGACGAAGGAGACGGTCGCGACCAGCAGCGTGATCAGCGTAATCTGACGACGCAGAAGCGCGCTTCCGCCCTTCATGCCTGCTCTCCCGTCCTGCGTTGAAACTCAGGCTCGGGGGAGAAGGCGGAGTGGGCTTCGGGCATCTGCCCGCGCTCGCGGTAGAGACGCAGTTTGTTGTGCAGAGTCTTGAGGCTGATGCCGAGCAGCTCGGCCGCGCGCGTCTTGTTGTTGTCGGTCTTCTGGAGGGTGCGCATGATCATCTGCCGCTCGACCTCTTCGATGGGCGTGCCGACGGGAAGAGAGAGCGTGTCTTCGCTGCGAACGCGCGCTCGCTGGTCTACAGGGTAGGGCGCGAGGTGATGGCGCTCTATCTCTTCGCCCGAGCAGATGATGACGGCCCGCTCAATCGCATTGCGAAGCTCGCGGACGTTGCCGGGCCAGGAGTGCGACTGCAAGACCTGTAGCGCTGACGGAGTCAGAAAGCGAGCCGGCCGGTTGTGCTTGTTAGCCAACTGTGCAACCAGGTGCTGTGCCAGGAGCGGGAGGTCCTCTTTACGGTCGCGAAGCGGCGGCAGCTCTATAGTGATGACGTTCAATCGATAGAGCAGGTCTTCGCGCAGGCCACCAGTGAAAACGGCATCCTGTGGGTCCTTGTTGGTGGCCGCCAGGAGCCGCACGTCAACTGGAATCTCCTGCGTGCTGCCAAGCCGACGCACCGAGCGCTCTTCGAGCACGCGCAGGAGCTTCGCCTGTAAGAGCGTGGGCATCTCCGCGATTTCGTCGAGCAGCAGGGTCCCGCCGTTGGCCAGCTCGAAGCAGCCCTGGCGGCGCGCGGCCGCGCCCGTGAACGCGCCCTTCTCGTGCCCGAATAGCTCGCTTTCCATCAAGGTCTCAGGGATGGCAGAGCAGTTGATGGCGACGAACTGCGCGTTGGCGCGCGGGCTTAAGTTGTGAATCGTGCGTGCGACGAGCTCTTTGCCGGTCCCGGATTCTCCGGTGATGAGGACCGAGGCAGAGGACGGGGCGACCTGCTCGATCAAGTGGTAAATCTGGCGCATCGGGTTGGATTTCCCGACCAGCTCGCCGAACGCGCCGCGATCCCTAAGCTGACGGCGGAGCGCCTCGTTCTCGCGCCGTGCTTCCGCATATTCGACCGCGCGCTCCACGACGAGACGCAGCTTCTTCATGTCGAGCGGCTTCTCGAAATAATGGTAAGCGCCCTCTTCCTGAATGGCGCGCAGAGCCATCTCGACGGAGCCCTGCCCGGTCAGGAGGATGACGGCGGTTTCCGGGTAGCGTGAGCGAACTTCCCTAAGGAGACCGAACCCGTCCATGCGCGGCATCAGGACATCGGTGATGACGACTGCGGGCAGAAATTCCTCCACGCGTCGAAGGCCCGCGACCCCGTCGGCTTCGGCCACGGTCTCGTACCCTTCTGCGGCCAGCAGATCGCGCAAGCCTTCGCCAGCGGCCTTTTCGTCGTCAACGATGAGCACTCGCCCCTTCGCCATGCCATGAAGTTTAGCACAGAGCTTGAGGGCTGTCCGTGTCGGGAACGCTTGCGCTTACTGTTTTGAGAAGAAGGCCGCAATCGCGCGTGCGAGCGCGGGGATGGTGTATTCGCCCGGCAGGATGTCCGTAGTTAGATTGTACTCGGCGGCGGTCGCAGCCGTGACGTCGCCGATGCAGGCGACGACGACGCCTTCCAGGAGCTCGCTCAAATCCGTAGTGTCGAAGAGCTGCGCGAAATTAACGACCGTAGAGGAACTGGTGAACGTGATGCAATCGACGGCGCCGCCCGCAAGGAGCGCCTCGACGCGCCCGCGCTCGGACGTTTGGGGCCGCACGGTGCGGTAGGCCGGGACGACGTCAACGCGCGCGCTTGCCTCCGCAAGCGCCTTTGGCAGATAGTCTCGCGCGACGGCCGCGCGCGGAATCAGGAAGTTCAGGCGTTCGAGCCCCGCGCGCCCGCCCACGTAAGCCTCAATCGCGCTGTAGGCTCCTTCGGCCTTGAACTGTTCGGGGATGACGTCAACGTGTATCTCTGCGTCGCGAAGACGCAGCGCGGTCGCCTCGCCTATGGCACAGACGCGCACGTCGTCGAGTTCTGTTGCATCGTGCCCGAGAGTCTCCAGGCGGCGCAGGAAATAGTCCACACCGTTGACGCTGGTGAAGATGAGCCAATCGTAGCCATACAAATTTTCTATGGCCTCGTCCAGCAGCGCGTAAGAGTCCGGCTCGACAATCTCTATGGTGGGACAACTGATGACGCGCGCTCCCAATTCTTCAAGCTCGGCGGCAAAGTCCGCACTCTGGGCGCGTGCGCGCGTGATGACGACGGTGCGGCCCGTGAGGGGCCGTCGTCTTTCCTCTTTCTCGGATTGAGCCATCGTCAAAACTTAGCGCCCCATCTCTTTCAGCAAAGTTCCAGCGCCGCTTTCAAGCAGGCGAAGGGCGAGCGCGCGGCCCAGTTCTTCCGCGTCGGAGAGAGCGCCCGCGGACCTGTCGCGGATAATCGTCTCGCCGGAAGTTTCAGCCACTAGACCGGAGAGCTGCAAGGTGCCGTCGAGCGGTACGGCGTGGGCAGCGATGGGCAACTGGCAGCCACCGCCGAGCGTGCGCAGCAAAGCGCGCTCGGCCGTGCAGGCCGCGCGAGTTCTACCGTCATCGAGCTTCGAGACGAGCCGGACGGTCTCTTCGTCGTCGCGGGTTTCGACAGCGAGCGCGCCCTGGCCGACCGCCGGGAGCATCTCGTCAATTTCAAGCGGGGCGCTGATGCGGTGTGCCAGCCCGAGGCGATGAAGCCCGGCCGACGCCAGGACGATGGCCGCGTAATCGCCCGCGTCCAGTTTCCTGAGCCTCGTGTCAACGTTCCCGCGCAGCTCTTTAACAACCAGATCAGGGCGCAGGTGTTTTAGCTGTGCCAGGCGGCGCGGGCTCGAAGTCCCGACGATGCAAGCTTCCGGGAGATTCCTGATCGAGGGTCGCTCAATCGCCTGCCCGTAGCCTAGGACAAGCGCGTCACGCGCGTCCTCTCGTTCCGTAATCGCGGCGATGGTCAGCCCCGCGGGCGTGATTGTCGGCAAATCCTTCAGGGAATGGACGGCTAGGTCAATCCTGCCGTCCAGGAGCGCCTCTTCGAGTTCTTTGGTGAAAACGCCTTTGCCCCCGATGACGACCAGCGGCGCGTTCTTCTGAACGTCGCCGGAGGTCTTGATGACCTCGATTGAAATATCTGCGCCGGGGTGAAGCGACGCGAGGCGTGCCTTCACCCATTCGGCCTGCCAGAGTGCGAGCTTTGAGCCGCGCGAGCCGATGATGAGACGATCTTTCATGACAGTGGAGGAAAAGGAGGCAGGGCCGGTTTGAAAATGAGTCTCTAGTTTACCCGACCTCCGGCCCCTGGCCGCCGTCCTCCTCGTCCAGACCGAAAACGTCTCGCCAGGCTTGAACGTCTTCAGACTCGCCGGAGTCGTAAGAGCTTTTCAGGCGGTAGATGATCGGGTGGGAAATCTTGTTGACGGTCGCCATCAGCAGGCTCTCGACGGCGCGCTCCTGCTCCGGGGTCAAGGGGCCGAGGCGCTGGCGTCGTCGTGCCAGCTCGTCGCGCGCAATCTCTTGCAACTTTTGGCGGAGCGCGCCCAGGGTCGGGCCCAGGTCTAGCGTGCGCAAGGACTGCTGGAACTGCATCACTTCGGATTCGACTATCAGCTCGGCGCGCTCTGCCTCGCGCTCGCGCTCGCGTATGTTGGAGGCGATGACGGATTCCAGGTCGTCTATGTCGAAGATGAAGAGGTTGGGAATGCGACCCACAGCCGGGTCGATGTTACGCGGGACGGAGATGTCTATGAAGAAGGCCGGGCTGTTGCGCCTGAGCTCCATGGTCTCGCGCGCTATGAGAGGAGTAATCAGGTATTCGCTCGCGGCCGTCGAGCAAATCACTATGTCTGCCTCGGCCAGGTGGGTCGGGAGACGTGCGAAATCCACTGCCTCGCCCCCGAACTGGGCCGCGAGCTGTCGCGCGGTGCTTTCGGTGCGGTTGGCGACCAGGACGCGCGAGACTCCTGCGTTGACGAGGTGCTTGGCCGATAGCTCGGCCATCTCTCCCGCGCCGACCAGCAGCACCGTGCGGTCCTTCAGGCTGCCGAAAATCTTCCGGCCCAATTCGACAGCCGTGTAGCTGATGGAGACGGCCGAGGCGGCGATTCCTGTCTCGGTGCGGACGCGCTTGGCGACGTGGAATGCCTGGTGAACCAGGCGATTCAGGACGCGCCCGGCTGTGCCAGCTTCGACGGCGAGCGAATAGGCGCGGCGCACCTGGCCGAGCACCTGCGGCTCGCCCACGACCATGGAGTCGAGCGAGGAGGCGACGCGGAAGACGTGGCGCACGGCCGCGTCGTCCGTGTGGCTGTATAGATGATTGCTGAAATCTTCGTGCGCGACCGCGCGCGACCGGCTCAGGAATTCCTTGATGCGCTCTTTGCCTTCGAGCAGGGACTCACCCCCCGTTGACGCCAGCACTTCGACACGGTTGCAGGTCGAGACTATCAAGCCCTCGTTGACGACTTCACCATCGACGAGCGCGCGCAGGCCGTCGGCGCAGGCCTCGTCCGTGAAGGCCAGGCGCTCGCGCACTTCGACGGGCGCGGTTTTGTGATTTAGTCCGACGAGAACGATTGACATTGTGTGAGCTAACAGCGGTCAGCGATTCGCTTCAACATTCTACACGCATTTACGACTTCAATAACAGTCCCGGATTTGACGCCGAAAATACCCGGCTTCGGCCCTGTGCCACTCCAATCTCTCGGCCAGCTTCGTGCACAGGCTCTTAGCCAAAAATGTGATAGCTGCCAAAGAGCCGCGCGCCGAAAAAGGTGCAGAGCACCAGGGCGAAGCCCGCGACGCCCATCCAGGCGGCCCTGCGCCCACGCCACCCGGCGGTCGCGCGGTAGAGCACCAGCGCTAGGTAGAGCAGCCAGGTCAGCGCCGCAAAAATCTCCTTCGGGTCATTGTGCCAGAGACGGTTGTCGCGCTCCCTAGACCAGACCATGCCCGTCAGGATGCCCAGCGTCAAAAGCGTCCACCCGATGCCAACCGCCGTCGTGGCGATGTTGTTGATCGTCGTCAGCGAGGGCAGGCGGTGAAAGATGGCGCTGAAGGTCTTCAGTTTCAGTTCGCGCTCCTGGAGGAGATACATGACGCTGCTGATGAAGACGACGAAAAAGGCTGCGTAGGCGAAGATCAGAAGCGTCGTATGAACCGGAAAGAGCCAGGCCGAGTTCATGTCCGTGACGGCGTTGGACGCTGCCGCCGAAGTGGTGTCGCGTGTCACGCTGGCCACGAAGGTCAGGACGGCGACAAGCGGGAGCGTGAAAGTCCCCAGCGCCTGCGTGCGGTAACGATAGATGACCAGCCCATAGGCTGCGACCAGCGTCCAGGCCAGGAACGAAAGCGTCTCGCGCAGGCCAAAGAGCGGGTAGCGCCCCTCCTCCGTCCAGTCCGTGATCATCGAGACCGTGTGCAGGACGAAACCGAAGGCGAGCGAGCCCAGCGTAATACGCTCCAGCGTGCGCCGCTTGTTGACGAACGCCAGGATCGAATGAATCGCCGCGACCACGTAGGCCGCCAGAACAATTAGCAAAAGAGGCTTCATTGCACAGGCAAGGGCACGATTGGCTCTGCCGTCATTCTAATAGAGAAGGGAAATGCCGGACAAGCCGTTGCACAGGGTTCCTAGCTCGCCGAAGTTAGCGCCTTCATCAGACGGTACATGTACTCGCCCCCTTCGTAAAAGGCACGCACGCCGACGCGCTCGTCCTTGCCGTGAGCGCGAATCGGGTCTATGTCGAAGAAGACGGCGGGAGTCCCGTAAACGGGGACACCGGCGCGGCGCAGATATAGGCCGTCGGTCGCCCAGGGGTCCATCACCGGCACGACGGGCACGCCCGGCCACATCTCCGCGACGAGTCGCTCGACGGGTCTGATAACCTCTGGGGTGAGCGGGGAAGCGGGACTGGAGAGAATGTGGTTAAGCGGCGTGAGGGTGATTTGCTTGTCGGCCAGCACCTCTACGAGCGTCTTCATCACGGCCTCCTGCGAGTCTTCGGGCAGCACACGGCAGTTGACGATGGCGCGCGCCGTCTGGGGCAGAGCGTTCGGGGCGTGCCCGCCCTCCAGCATCGTGGCGACGCAGGTGGTGCGCATCATGCTGTTGTAGAAAGGCGAAGCGGCAAGGATTCGCGCGGCGGCCCCGGAGTCAGGCGAGGGACCGGCGACGGCCTTCATGTCCGAGGCCATCTGTCCTGTTTCCCGGTTGGACATGCGCTCGAAGAAGAGGCGTGTGGTCTCGTTGAGACGGATTGGGAAGTCAAATTTCGCCAGGCGCGAGAGACCTTCCGCGAGATGATAGATGGCGTTGTCCTTGATGGGCTGAGAGCTATGCCCGCCAGGGTTCTTCACTTCGAGGCGAAAGGTAAGCGAAGCCTTCTCGCTGGTCTGCACGTTGTAGCGCACCCGCTTGCCCTTCTCTATCTGGCCCCCGCCCGCGTCTGTATTGATGCAGTAGGCCGCGTCGATCAACTCCCGCCGGTTCTCCAGGAGCCAGGCAACGCCGTTCGCTTCGCCGCCCTCTTCGTCCGCCGTGAGGGCAACGATGATGTCCCGGTCCGGAACAAAATTCTCCCGCCTGAGGCGTATAAGATTCGAGACGAGGAGGGCGGCTTCATTCTTCACGTCCACGGTTCCTCGACCATAAAAGTAGCCGTCGCGCTCCGTGAATTTGAACGGGTCAAACTCGGGCGACCAATCCTCTTTGCGCGCTTCGACGACGTCCAGGTGTGCCAAAAACAGAACGGGCTTTGCCTTGCCCTTGCCGCGAAGGCGCGCAATTAGGTTGCCCCTCTCGGGCTGCGGGCCGACGACCTGTACGTCGGAGTCTGCAAAGCCCGCTGCCCTGAGTCTGGCGGCCATGGCTTCCGCGGCCTTTGTGCTTCCGAATTGGTGCGTGGTGTTGATCTCTATGAGCTCGCGGAAGATGTCACGTTCAAGTTGCTGTTGGGAAGAGAGCTGCGCGATGCGCCTCCGCGCGAATTCAGACGTGGTCGGCGAACCGTGTAAGAGCGTGGCCGAGAGCGCGGTCAGGGCCAGAAGAAAGATGATGCCGGCGAGCTTAAGCTTCATGTCAATCCACCTTCTTCAATTTTTAATGCGCGGCTGTTCGATTGCTCCCGCCTCGGCCAGAGCCTTGACGAGCGCTTCGATGAGTTGCGCGTTTGCCGCGACGAGCAGGGGATCAGGCAAGGTGTCTGAGTGTAGTTCGATTACCGTTGCCCCCGCGGCCTCGGCGATGGCTGCGCCCGCCGTTATGTCCCAGCGTCCCAGCCCGCTCTCGTAATATCCGTCTAGAGTTCCGGCGGCCACCGCGCACAGGTCCAAAGAGGGGCAGCCGCTTCGGCGCACGTCTCGAACGTGGGGCAGGAGCCGTCGTAAGACATCTCCCTGCAAGTCGCGCACGTTGAGCGCGGGCAGAAAGCCCGTGCAGATTAACGCCCGCGAAAGCGTTCCGTCGTCGCGAACCTTCAGTTCCTTACCGGCGCATTGCGCGCCGGCCCCGACGATGCCCGAGTAGACGCGGTCGTGATACGTGTCGTGGACTACGCCCAGGACTCGCTTGCCGTCAATCTCAACTCCGACGGCGACGGCGTGTGCCGGGTAGCCGTAGACGAAGTTGGTTGTCCCGTCCAAAGGGTCAATGACCCAGCGCACGCCGGAAGTTCCTGGAAGGTCCGTGCCTTCTTCACCAAGAATGGCGTCAAAGGGACGCGCGTCGAGGATGGTTATCACGAGTTGCTGCTCGGCCTCACGGTCAACCGCCGTGACTAGGTCGAGCGGGGAACTCTTCGTGCCGACAGCAACCTTGCCGTCCAACGCTTTGCGATGAACGGCGGCGGCCACGCTCGCGGCGTGCTGTGCCACGCCCAGAAGTTCTTCAAGATTATCTTGCACAACGATGACGCAGCTTTAATGCACCTTCCCCATCAGCTTCTTAATCTTGGGCGTGAAGAGCGCCAGAATCCCCGCCGAGACGAGCAGTCCGACGGCGATGCCGCCGTACAGTTTGACCAGCGTACCCGAATTGTTCGGGTCAAAGAAACCTGCGAAGAAGCCGGCGAGCTTGTTGCCAAGCGCCGCGGCGAGGAACCAGACGCCCATCATGATTCCGAGGAGCTTAGCCGGTGCGAGTTTCGTGACGGTGCTGAGCCCGACCGGGCTCAGGCACATCTCCCCGACCACTTCCAGGAAGTAGAGTCCGACCAGCCAGAACGGGCTGATCTTGCCATAGGCCGTGAGCCAAGAGGCCGGGACCATCAGCAGGTAGCCAAGCCCGATAAAGATCAGGCCAAAAGTGAACTTGACTGGACTGGAGGGCTGACGCTTGCCCATGCGTATCCAGAGCATCGCGAAGAGTGGAGCGAGGATGAGGACGAAGAAGGCCGTCAGCGACTGCATCCAGCTCGCCGGATACTCCCAACCTCCTATGTCCCTGCGGACCAGGTTCTTGGCGAAGAGGTTGAGGCTCGCGCCCTTCTGCTCGTAAGCCGCCCAGAAGAGAATCGTGAAGAGGAAGAAGATGAAGACCGCACCGACGCGCTTCCACTCATCGCGCGTCAGTGGCTTGTTGGGGACGAAGTCCGGCGCGTCCCTGCGCTTGCGCGTTCGACGGCCGACGCGCTCCAATCTCTGCCGGTGCAGTAGAAAGACTATGAGCCCAACTGTCATTCCGACGCCCGCCGCGCCGAATCCCCAGTGCCAGCTTGAGACAGGGTCAAAGCCCATGGACGAAAGGAAATTCTTAAACATCTGACTCTCGGCCAGAAAACCGCAAACGAGCGGCGCCAGCACCGCGCCCAGATTGATGCCGAAGTAGAAGATGGAGAAGCCGCTCTCGCGGCGCGGGTCGTCCTCGCCGTAGAGGCTGCCGACCATCGTGCTGATGTTGGGTTTGAGCAGCCCTGTGCCAATGGCGATCAGGGTGAGCCCCGCGTAGAAGAAGGGGAGCGTCGGGAAGACCATCGAAAAGTGACCGCAGGCGATGATGACTCCGCCGATGAAGACGGCGAGCCGCGCGCCCAAGATTTTATCCGCGATGAGGCCGCCCGGCAGGTTCGTCAGGTAGACGAACATCGTGTAGGTGCCGTAAAGCGAAGTCGCCTCCGGAATCCCGAAGCCGAGTCCGCCCTTGTCCACGGGCGCGACCATGTACAGCACCAGAATGGCGCGCATGCCGTAATAGCTGAAACGTTCCCAAAGCTCCGTAAAAAAGAGAGTCGTCAGACCTTTGGGGTGTCCGAAAAAGCCTCCGCGGTCGAGCGGAATTTCGGTCTCGGCGGACGCCTGCGGGGCGGTTGTCACATTCATAAGCTTTTTTCTTGGGCCAGGATTCGCTTTCTGATTTGAGAAACTTCGGTTTTATACACTAACTCACGGTTGTTTGGACACTACAGAAATAAACTTCATTGACAGGAGCCGAAAGCCCCAAAGGGGCGAGATATGAAAGCCTGGGGCATCGCTCCAGGGACCTGGCACAGCATTCAACGTTAAGCCCTGTAAGGGCGCAATATGTATTGCGCCCTTACAGGG
>DATEMM010000380.1:0-5797 GCA_035275605.1 Pyrinomonadaceae bacterium | reverse complement strand
GCCATCACGATTGACGAATTGCGCGTGCGCGTCCTGCCCCCTGCCTATTCGGGGTTGAGTGCGGAAGAGTTTTCGGGAGATGCGCCCGTGCGCGCTCTCAACGGCTCGCAGATCGAAGTCGTGCTGCACGCTACCGGGGCGATCGAAGGGACGAGCCTCTCCTTCAACGGAGCGGCGGGCTCCATGCGCACGCTCGGGGACGGGCGTTTCAGCGGAACCTTCATGGCCCAGTCGAGCGGCGCGTTCGAGGCGCGAATTCAAGCCGGTGAAGAACAGGTCACGCCCGCGCCCGTCGTGCGCGCCGTAGAGGTCTACAACGACCTTGCGCCCGAGGCGCGCATTGTCGAACCGGCGAGCGATCAACTGCTGCGCTCGCTGCCGGAGAGACCGCAGACTGTGCGCTGGAGCGCGCGCGATGACCTGGGCCTGGCCGGCGTGACTCTGAAATACATCAAGAGCCGCGGCGAGGGGGACTCGGCGAAATTCACGAACGGCGAGTTGAGCGCCGCCGGCGGTCTCTCACGTCTGAGCGGGCACGAGTGGCAGGGCACGCTCGCGCTTGATCTGCGCCGGTTGGATATGCAGCCGGGCGACACTCTAGTCTTCTGGCTGGAGGCGCGCGACCGCAACCCCTCCGCGAATAACACGGGGCGCTCGGCGAGCGTCGGGATAGCGATTGCCGCGCCGGAGCTGGCGAAGCTCAACCTGTCCGACCTGATGCCAAACGAGATCGGCCGCTTTCTGCTCAGCCAGCGCGCCATCATCATCCAGACCGAAAAGCTGCACGCCGCGCGCGCACGTCTCTCGAAAGAGGAATTGACCGGGCGTGCCAACAGCATCGCCGCGGATCAGCGCGAGTTCAAAAACTCCTTCAACGATTACATACACGTAGAGGGCGAGGGTGAAGAAGAGCTGGCAAGTGGGCCAGCGCCGAGCGTGGAGGAGCGCGTGCGCGCGGCAGAGGACGAGCGCACCGCGCCGCACTTTCACGGCATCCCGGAACCGCCCTCGGCGGCGCCCACTTCCGTCAGGGAGATGACCTACGCGATTCGCGCCATGTGGGACGCCGAAGAGGCGCTCATCAACACGGACACCGCGTTGGCCCTCAAGCACGAGCGGGAGGCGCTCGCCCATCTCAAGCGCGCGCAGGCGGCCGTCAGGTACGTGCCGCCGATCGTCGCGCAGAGTAAGCCGATTGACCTCAAGCGTCGTTACGCGGGCGAGCTGGAAGAGATCAAGACGCGGCTGGAGAAGCTTGCACGCAAGCCACAGTCGCCCGGCTCGCAGGCGCTGCGGGCCGCGCTCGCAAACGCTTACGGCGCGCTTAACGATTTGCAGGGGACGCTCGGCGCTGCCGCCGCCGCACGTGCAACCGCCATCGGGCGCGCGCGCGAAAAGGCGCGGCAGGCGGCGGACGCGCTCGTCAAGGCGGCTGGCACAGAACACGCTGCGACGATTGCGGAGGCGGCCGGGCAGTTGCGCGTCGTGGAGATGGAACTCTCACGCATGGAGACGAGTGGGACGAATGATGAGTACGCAGCGCGCGTCGGCAAGCCGCTCGCGCTTCTGACCCAGGCGGCCTCCAGTCTCTTCGCCATCATTGAGAGCAGCACGCGCGCCCACAGCAACGACACGAATTCGCTCCTACCGACGAACGACGCGCGAGCCGCAGACTATTTCCGTCGCCTGGCGGGCGGCGCGCAGTGAGAAGCTTTCCCTGAGACCTAAGACGTAGATGATGACGATGGCAGTGACATACGCGATGGGAGTTGGCTTGGAAGGCGGCACGGGGCGCGCCCTGCTGGTCGCCGCGCTTGCCGTCACTGTCTACGCGCTCGCACGTTACTGGCGAAGTCTTGAAGGGCGCCCGGCGAAAGTTCGCTACACGCTGGTTGCATTGCGCGCCGTAGCGCTCGTCCTTGTCTCGTGTGCGCTCGCGGGCCTGCGCTTGGAATACGAGAGCATGGCCCGCGCACGCGTCCTGATGCGCGGCGTTGCCGATATGGACGCCGTGGAGGACGCCTCTGGAAAGGGAAGCGGCGCTCGCAGTTCTAACCAAGCGAGGGAACAGGCCGCGGCCCTGCTGCGGGCTAAAGGATTAGAGGTCGTCGAAGCCGATGACGAGAGCGGCGCTCGAATGGCACAGGACAACGGCTCTTTCGTCGCGGGGGTGCTGGTGGCAAACGGCCCTGTGAGCGCGCCCGAGGGAGCGCGCGAGGTCGAGCGGCTGGGAACGGCCGCGGGCGGCGCTCCCGTCTTCGTGCTGGCGAATTACGGGGCGGGCGAAGAGGCTACAGTGACGCTGGAGGGCGTGTCTGTGCTGGGGCGCGCCGTGCGCGGTGTGCCAGTCGCCGTGCGCTGCACTGTGCGCGGGCGCGGGATGCAGGGGCGCGAAACCTTATTGACGATCTCAGATGATGCGAAAGTGCAGGCGAGCGCGCGCATCGTCTGGGCCGGCAACGACGAGCGGCAGTCGGTGACGATTACTGTTGTGCCAAAAACAGCGGGCTGGATTGATTACAGCGCGAAGGTCGAGGCGGCGGGCGGTGAAACCCCGGCCCTTCTGACTCGCCCCTTTACGGTTTATGCCGAAGAGCGCCGTCTGCGTGTCCTCTTCTTCGAGAGCGAGCCGACGTGGGAGGCCAAGTTCATACGGCGCGCGCTCGAACAGGCCGGACTGTTCGAGATTGACTACTACGCACAGGTGAGCCGCTCCGCCGTGACCGGAATCTCCGAAGATGAAGCCGCCGCCCGGCGCGACACTGACCGGCCGGACGCGGAGCCGGACGACGAAGCCAAAGCCAGGAAACAGAGCGAGAGCGCTGGCTCACCCGAAGCTAAGCTGCATGCGGCGCTACGGAGCGCCGCGGCGCTCAACGCTTACGATTGCGTGATCGTCGGGGCGAGCGCGAACGCTCTGCTCTCGCCAGTCGAGAGCGCGCGCCTGCGCGAGTGGGTCGAGAGGCGAGGAGGCGGCCTGGTCATTCTTGGCGGCAACAGCTTCAACGGCTCAATCGTCGCCCCCGGCGGAAAACTCTACACGCTCCTACCAGCGGAAGTCTCCGCGCAGAGTTTCGCATCGGCGGCGCAGGACGTGTCGCGCGGGCGCCCCCTTGAGGCGGAGAAGACGAGCGGCACAATTCCATTGACGCCGACAGAGGCTGGGGCGAGTGGCGCGCTCGGCGGTTACTTAAACGCCTTCGGGGAAACTGCAAGGGCAGGAGTTCTGACCGGACAGGGCCTGCGTTTGGGCGCGCTTCGACCGGGCGCGACGGCGTTGGCTGTAGCGGGTCAGGCTGGCACAAACGGTACGAGCGAGGCGGGGGCTAGTCTAATCGCCGCGATGCGCTACGGCGCTGGGCGCTCGCTCGTCTTCGCCCCGGCGGATTCCTGGCGTCTTCGGACGAGCGCCAGCGCAGATGAAGAGAGCGCGGGCAGAGTTTTCGACGCCCTGTGGCAGGGAATCGTGCTCTGGACTTCGGCAGGTGCGGGCGCGCCCGCTGAGATAGTTTTAAGCGACGAGTCGCCCGCCAAAGGGAGCACCGTGACGGCGGAGGTACGCGTCCGCGACGCCTCATTCCTTCCCTCGAAGATTGAGAAGCTGAGCGCACGGTTACAGCCTTTAGCGGAAGAGACGAATGACGCTTCCGGCGTGGCGGCCGCGCCGCGCGAGATAGGGTTTGTGCCAGACACGTCAGACGCAAGCGTGTGGCGTGCGCAAGTCCCTCTGGAGAGGGACGGGAGGTTCGTGCTTGAAGTTGAATACCTGGCGGGCGGCAGAAGCGGAATCATCGAAAAACGTTTCGCGGTCGTCACCGCTTCATCGCCCCTGACGGCGGGCGCGGCGCTCGATACGCTCAGGCGCGTCTCGCGCGAGACGGGCGGCGAATTGATAGAGACCGACGTCAACGCGCTCGCCTCACGCCTTGCAGCCATCCACGCGGGCACGGAGAGCGTGCGCCGCACCTGGGAGGCGCGCACCTTCTGGCCCTTCGCTCTTCTCGTCCCGCTCCTCTTATCAACCGAGTGGTTCCTGCGCCGCTGGTGGAGAGAGGACGTTTGACAAACCACGCCCCGTACTGTAAAAAATCTAACGTCTTTCGCAGAACGTGGGAACTTCAGGTTACCTCACCTCTAGTGACTGTTTTCCGAAGATAACGCATAACAATTTATTCATTCCCCTCTCACTTAATAAGTGTCGGGGGCTACTCTATCCAGGGCATCATCCAGCCAGATGCGCGAACTGTGGGTGTATTCCTTCGCCCTCGCAAACCGTTAACCTCCCTTGTCCTTACAAGGGTTAACCTTTCGGAGGATTATTTGAATGAAACGGAAGCTTTACGTCTTTTCCCTCATCCTGATGGCCGCCGCGCTCCTGGGGGCAGGCTTCTCACGTCTCACGCGGGCACAGAACCCGGCACAACCGGCCCGCGATAACGCCAACGAAAACGCCGCCTTTAACTATTGCGGCACTCGCCACCCGGACGAAGCCACGGCACAACTTTTGGAAGAGCATAGCCGCCAGTGGAAGACGGCGCGTGAGTCTGCGGGCCTGGAGGTGGCGCGCGACCCGAACGTAACGACCGTCACCGTGAACGTCTATTTCCACGTCATCATGGACGCTAACGGTCAGGGCGCGGTGACGGACACGCAACTGGCACAGCAGATCGACGTCCTGAACGCGTCCTACAGCGGCGCGACCGGCGCGGGCACGCCGATGGGCTCGGCCAACACAGTCTTCAGGTTCCAACTCGCCCCCGACAATCCGATTGAGCGCACTTTTAACACCAACTGGTTCCTAGCCGGCCAGGGCTCTACTTACGAGAGGGAGTTCAAGACGGCCCTGCGTCGCGGCACGGCCAGGGATTTGAACTTCTACACGAACAACACCGGCGGCGGAAACGTCGGCGGCTGGGCGACCTTCCCTTGGTGGTACGCGGGCGACCCGCTGATGGACGGCGTCGTCATCCTCTACAAGGCCACTCCGGGCGGGGCGCTCGGCCCGAACTACAACGAGGGCGACATAGGCGTGCATGAAGTCGGCCACTGGGTCGGCCTCTATCACACGTTCCAGGGCGGGTGCAAAGGCGCCGGAGACTCCGTGGACGACACGCCGTTCGAGAACAGGCTGCAAGCCGCGGCTTGCCCCGTCGGCAGCGACACGTGCCGCAACAAGCCGGGCCTGGACCCCATTGAGAACTTCATGGACTACACTTACAACACGTGCCAGTACAGGTTCAGCGCCGGACAGGCGACGCGCGCCGATGCGCAAAGCGCGCAGTACCGCGGGCTGTAAGCGAAGGTCGAAGTAAGTAAAGTAAAAGGCAAAAGGGAAGACGGAAGCGGGCCGCGCTTCTGTTCTTCCCTTTTGCCTTCTACAGGTGCATCGCCGGGCCAGGTTCGCGCGTCTAAGTGTCGCTATGCGTACACGGGGCAGGGGAATCCCTTACAGTTTCATCATCCTGACACTCTTACTCGTCGCCGCGTGCGGGAATAAGCGCGCGGGGCAGAGTGCGCGCATCAGTCCGGCCACGGCAGCGCCCGTGGCGCGCACCTTGCCGCCACTGCCCGCGCGCCCGCTCTCGCCGAAATTGAAAGAGATGCGAACGCGCGCCATGCACACTGCGGCCGAGCTGCGCGAGTTGCAGTTCAAGACGGAGGTCGGGATGAGCGAGCTTTCCGGTTGGGAGTACGGCACGCGCGCCAGCGAGATGGCACAGGTGCTCGGGGGCGAAGAGCTGCGCGCACTCGGGCGGTTGGCCGGAGCGGGCGGCGTTCTGCCGGAAGGGACAGACAT
>DATEMM010000379.1:0-5117 GCA_035275605.1 Pyrinomonadaceae bacterium | reverse complement strand
GGCATCAACGTTAAGGCGAGCCCGCGCCTGGAGACCTATTACCTGCAACTGGTCGAGCGCATCTTCCGCCTGGAAGTCCCTCAGCAGCAGGCCGCGCCGCGCCAGGAGATAGCGCAGAACATGCAGCAGGCCAGCTACACGGGCCAGTACCAGAATTCACAGGACGAACAGCAGGAGCCCGGCTTCAAGCACCAGAAGTTCGAGCCGTCGCCGCTTGACGAGTACGCCAAGCTGATTCTGAACGACAAAGAGGTCGAAGTTGACCCGGAAGACCTGACCAACATAGACATCGCCAAGAACGCGATTGACTTCCCCATCGAGACGAACCCGCTCATACAGCAGTTCATCAACTACTACCAGGGCCGCGGCCGCTCGACGATGGAGTCTGGGCTGCGACGCTCCGGCCAGTACATGGCGATGGCGCGCAAGATTTTCCGCGAGGAGGGCGTGCCCGAGGACATCACCTGGCTGGGTCAGGTCGAGAGCGCCTGGCGCACCAGGGCTCTCTCCTGGGCTTCCGCTTCCGGCCTCTGGCAGTTCATCCCTGGAACGGGTCGCACCTACGGCCTGCGCCAGACCGCTTGGATTGACGAGCGCAACAGTCTGGAGAAGGCTACGCGCGCCTCTGCCCGTTATCTGAAAGACCTCTACAACCATTTCGGCAACTGGGAGCTGGCGATGGCCGCCTACAATACCGGCCAGGGCAACATTGACCGCGCTATCGCGCGCTCTGGCTCACGCAGCTTCTGGAAGATCTATCCGTACATCGTGCAGGAGACGCGCAACTACGTGCCGAACATCCTGGCGACTATGCTGATTGCTAAGAACCCTGAGCGTTACGGCTTCCGCAACATTCGCTCGGACGCTCCGCTCTCTTACGACGTGGTGCAGGTTCCGTCGGCGACGAGCCTTCGCCTGATCGCGCAGGCGACCAACGTCAGCAGCGAGTACATTCAAATGCTCAACCCGGAGCTGCGCCGCGATACGACTCCGCGTGGTGAGGCCTACAATGTTCGCATCCCGGCGGGCAAGGCAAATCAGTTCGTCGCCGCCCTGAAGGGTATCCCCGTTGAGCGCCGCGATTCTGACGTGGCCCTGAACAACGTGCAGCCGGCCAATTATTATCCGCGCGCTAAAGCTGCGGGTGCGCCGACCGCGCCTGCCGCGCCGGGCATGATGAAGGTCAAGGCGCGCTCCGGCGACACGCCGGCCAAGCTCGCCGTCATTCACAGCGTTTCGGCGGAAGAGATTGCGAAGATGAACGGCGTCGGAATCAACTCGGAGTTCGAGGCGGGCAAGGAAGTCAGGATACCGAAAGCCGCCCCGTCCTCGACGCGGCGTCGTAGCAGCCGTTAAGTTTAAGAGACGGCCAGGACCGTCAAGCTTGAACGCCTGAGAAGCACGAGCGGGCGCGCTTTCGACGAAAGTCTCTGAGAAAGCGTGCCCGCTTCTTTTTAGCCGCCGGCACAATATTTCTCCTTTGCGGCATTAGCCGCTGCTGCCCACCACGCAGAGGAGCATTTCTCGCCATGCTCTTCCGCACGCAATCCGCCGCCGTCTATGGCATTGACGCCGACCTCGTTGACATCGAAGTTGATTTAACGCCCGCGCGTGGTGAGGCCGATTCGCCGCAGTCCGTGACCATCGTCGGCCTGCCCGACGCCGCCGTGCGCGAATCGCGCGAGCGCATCCGGGCCGCCGTTACCAACTGCGGCTTCTTCTTTCCCTTCCACAAGACGACGATCAATCTGGCCCCGGCGGACGTGCGCAAAGAGGGGGCGAGTTTCGATTTGCCAATCGCGCTCGGCATCCTGGGGGCCAACGGCGACCTGGGAGAGGCTGACGATTTAACCGACGTGCTTTCTGTCGGCGAACTCTCGCTGGACGGCCGCGTGCGGGCCATACGCGGCGCGCTGCCCATAGCCATGCGCGCGCGCGAGTCCTCAATCAAGCAATTGATCCTGCCGGAGGAGAACGCGCGGGAGGCCGCGGTCGTCTCGGGCGTTCAGGTCTACGCGGTCGCGGACCTCAGAGGAGCCGTCGATTTAATTGCGCAGCTTCGCTCGCCCACGCCACCCGCGCCGCTCAACGTCGCCCTGGCCGACGTGCTGAAGACTGCGGAGCACTACGCGGTGGACTTCCGGGAAGTGCGCGGGCAATTGGCGGCCAAGCGCGCTCTAGAAATCGCGAGCGCGGGCTCGCACAATATTCTGCTCATCGGCCCGCCCGGTTCCGGCAAGACCATGCTCGCCAAGCGGCTCCCGACCATCCTGCCGCCGCTGGAGTTCGACGCGGCCCTTGAGCTAACAAAAATTCATTCCGTCGCCGGCCTGACGAACCGCACGGGTCTGGTCAAGGAAAGGCCCTTTCGCTCGCCGCACCACACGATCTCCGACGCGGGGCTCATCGGCGGCGGAGCCATCCCGCGCCCCGGTGAAGTTTCCCTGGCACATCACGGCGTGCTCTTTCTGGACGAGTTGCCAGAGTTCGACCGAAGCGTTTTGGAAGTCCTGCGCCAGCCGCTCGAAGACCAGCGGGTGACGATCAGCCGCGCCGCGATGTCGCTCACCTTCCCGGCCTCCTTCATGCTCGTCGGCTCAATGAACCCCTGCCCCTGTGGCTTCTGGAATGACCCGACGCGCGAGTGTCGCTGCACGCCGCTTCAGATTCAGCGCTACGTCGGGCGCATTTCGGGCCCTTTGCTCGACCGCATAGACATACACATAGACGTGCCCGCCGTTCGCTTCAAGGAGTTGACGGGGAGCGCGAGCGGGCCGGAGCCTGAAAATTCGGCCAGTATCCGCAGTCGCGTCTTAAGCGCGCGAGATCGCCAGCGCGAACGTTTCCAGGCGGAAGGAATTTTCTCGAACGCGCAGATGACGCCGCGCCTGATACGCCGTCACTGCCAGATTGATTCGGACAGCGAGCGGATGCTGGAGGCGGCTATGACTCGCCAGGGCCTCTCGGCCAGAGCCTACGATCGCATCTTGAAAGTCAGTCGGACGATAGCGGACCTGGAAGGCTCAGGCGAGATAAGGAGCGCGCACGTCGCGGAAGCGGTCGGCTATCGCTCGCTCGACCGCACCTACTGGGCTTGAGCTTTCATTCGCGACTTAGCTTTGCGCAGCTTCTTCTTGACAACCGCGCGGCGGCCGCGCTATATCGTGCCGACGCTCTACACGCATCTCATCTCTGGCTGGCCCGGACATTCGCCAGTCTCGAAGTGGTTCCACCCTGACCTACTCAAAGACAAAGGAGTCTTGAATCCTCATGGCAACAAAGAAAGCTGCAAGCAAGGGGACGAAGAAGGCCGCATCGAAGAAAGCCGCGAGCGCCAGGAAGAGCGCCAAGAAAGCGGCCTCGAAAAAGACTAGTGCCGGGAAGTGCGAGGGCTGGGTCGCCGTGCAGGACAATATGCCGCCGGGGCCGCCACGTCTCTACGTCACAGGAAAATGCACGTTCCCGACCTCCGGCTACAAGGTTACTTTGAAGGAGGCCGCGCCGCAGGGCAAAAACCCTGCGATTCTCCTCCTCAACAAGATCGTGACGCCGCCTACAGGGATCGTGCGCCCGGTCGAGACGACCGTTGATGTGCGCTTCGATAAGAAGAAGGCGACCACCAGATACAAATCGGTGACGATTCTGCCCGACGGCGGAACCGTCAAAGTGCAGCAAGTCTTCTAACGCTCGCGAGCTGACGAAGCGGGCCGAACGCCTGTGCGCCGTCTCTACATCTGCGCGCGTCGGCGTCGGCCCGCCTTTTCGATAGCTCATGCCCGCGCGCGCGGCGGACGGCCGACAGGCATCCGGGCTTGTCAGCACCCAGTTGTTGACCGTATCCTGAAAGTTAGCCGAATTGATCGTCGAGTGGTTATTTGCGGGCTAGCCGGGCTGATGCCGCCTAGAAAGCGGTCGGTTATCGTTCGCACAAGGCGCGCCCGGCGGACTTCGGACGGGCCGCCGCACACGAAACGGTTGGTCTTGGCACACGAAAAAGATTATCTTTTAGCAGAACAAGGCAACGACGCACGGAAACGTAGGCATCACAAGTCGCGGGAAGGTTAAGACCCCTCCTTTGACAACCAGGCGAGCGCGTCACATGCCAGTTCTGAAATGACAGCCGGAAGTTATCAGCTAATCTTGCGGCTGCCCGTGCGTGAACAAGGGACAAGTGACCGTAGCCGAAACCGAGACAACGCAGACGACGGATTACGCGCTGGCGCAAAAGGCCGCAGGGGGCGATATGCAAGCCTTCGAGGAGCTTTACCAGCGCCACAACCGCCGCGTTTACTCTCTCTGCCTTCGCATGACGCAAAACGTCTCGGAGGCTGAAGACCTCGCGCAGGAGGTCTTCATACAGCTCTTTCGCAAGATAGGAAGCTTTCGCGGCGAGTCGGCCTTCACGACCTGGCTTCACCGCCTGACGGTCAACCAGGTCTTGATGCACTTTCGCAAGCGCGGCGTGCGGATGGAGCAGACGACCGAGGACGGCGAGACCCCTGTGCAGATCGTCAAGGGAACGGAGAATCCGAACGCGATGCCCGTGGTTGACCGCATCGCGCTCGACAAGGCGATTGCGCAACTGCCGCCGGGCTATCGCACGGTCTTCACGCTGCACGACATAGAAGGACACGAGCACGAGGAGATCGCGCGCATGCTCGGGTGCTCGGTCGGCACGTCGAAGTCGCAGTTGCACAAGGCGCGCATGAAATTACGCGGGCTGCTCAGGCAACAGAACGCGTCGCAATAGCTTCAAAGCACGTCCGCATGGTTTCACCGAGCAATTCCCTCAGAAACCTGCTGGCGGCAACTAAAGACATTCGGGCCACTTGGCGCTGTCCCCCCAGGCGCTTCAATGGCAAAAGCTTATGCAGTCTCCCCAGGATTGCTCCGGCGACCACTTTTAGGGTCGCCGACAAACGCCCCAAAGCGTTATTTAGAGGTCTTCTGTATTAGCGACACCGTCCGGTCCGGGCTGGTGTTTAGAGGTTAGAAAGACGATGAACTGCGAGAAGTGCCAGGAACTGCTCAGCGACTTCCTAGACGGAGCGATGACGGCCGAAGATAAGGCTGCGTTCAACACGCACCTGGAGGAATGTCTTCCGTGCTTTGACGTG
>DATEMM010000378.1:0-5281 GCA_035275605.1 Pyrinomonadaceae bacterium | reverse complement strand
TCAGTATTCAGTACTTGTTTTTAAGGAGTAGAGAAAATGGCCCGACACATTAGCCCAGAGCAACGGACAGGGCCGCGCTACCTCGCTTCCTTGCTGGTGCGCGCGGAGTGGGACACGGATGAAGGCAAGCACGTTGTCGCCGAAGGGACGACGGAAAACGTCGGCCCCGAGGGGGCGCTCGTGCACTTGCAGCGTGAGCTGCCGGACGTTGGCAGCCGCGTTCAATTGTTAGTGCTGAACGAGGAGGGGCAGAGGCTGCAAGTCGTCACGGAGGTCCTGCGACTGGAGCGCAACGCGGCCCACCCGCTCGCCGCGCTTCAATTGCTGGACGCGACAGAGGAATGGCGTGGCCTGGTCTGGGAGCCCGCCGCGCCCCGCGTCACACAGCCCGAGCCAGAAGATGACGATGATGCGTTGGAGGAGCTGGACGAGGAAACAACCCATTGAGAGGTCAAAGGCCGGAGTGAGGCAAAGACCTGTTTGCTGTGAATATCATTAAAATGCTCTCCGCTTCACTTTGGCCTTTACCTTTTCCCTTCCCTTAACGGAGGTGGTCTATGTCTGACGCTCAATTTGAATCCGGCGTGCAGGGGCACGAGCGGCGCAGGTATCCGCGCTACACTGTCATCGACCGCATGAATCTGGCCGTCGAAGACGAAAGCATAGGGGAATCCATCGGCATCGGCGAGGCCGTGGACATCAGCCTCGGGGGCCTGCGCGTGCGCCACCTCCCGCGGCACACGGAGGTGCGGGAAGGTCACAGGCTCGGCCTGTTGTTGATAGATGCGGAGCAGGCATTGCCTTTGCCGGCGGAAGTGGTCCATCATGGCACACTCGACAGCTTCGGCGTGGAGTTTCGCGATTTGACGCCGATTCAGCGCCGCGAGATAGGCCACCTCCTTGAGCGCCTGCACACCTAGAACGGAAAACACTTGAAACTCAGAAAAGACACAAACCCCGAGCAGGCGAAGAACGAAGAGGTGCAACAGGTAGCCGAGACGGCGGCGGTCGCCGCGGCCGAAGCCTCCTGGCCGCAGACGCGCGCCATCCTGCGCGTCATCCTCATGGTCCTCCTGGTGGCGGCCCTGCTCTGGGTGTTCTACAAGCTCGAAGGCGTGCTCCTGCTCATCGTGCTGGCCGTCTTCTTCGCTTATTTAATCGCGCCGCTCGTCGAGTTCGTGCGCCGCCCCTTCAACCTGCGCGGGCGCGAGCACATCATGCCGCGCACGGCCGCCCTCGGCATCGTCTACTTCGTCATCTTCGGCTCGCTGATTCTAGGGCTCTGGATTTTACTTCCGCGCTTAAGCAAACAGATCAAAGCCTTCTCTGACGCGAGCACTCAATTTCAAACAACGGCCGCGGGCCGCGTTAAAGTCATCAACGATTTCTGCAACCGGAATGAGATTTCCCCGAACGTCTGTAATGCCCTGAACGATACGATGATGCGCGGGATCGGCGCTGCCAAGACATATATCGCAGAGGATTTGCCGGGGCTCGCCGTCCAGGTGCTCAGCTATATCCCCTGGCTGATCCTGATACCGATTCTCTCCTTCTTTTTTCTGAAAGACGCAGACGCTTCCCGCCGCTCCGCGCTTCAGATGTTGCCGCGCGGGCGCTGGCGCTGGCGCGGCGATGAATTCTTTCAGGACGTCAACAGCGCGCTGGCCGCTTACATTCGCGCACAGTTGACCGCCTGCCTGCTCATCGGAACCATCTGCACACTCGGCTTCATCGTTCTAGGCGTGCCGTTCCCGCTTGTCATAGGCGTCATCGCGGGCCTGCTGGAATTCATCCCGCTGGTCGGGCCGCTGGTCGTTGCCATCATGGCGGCGCTGGTCACCAGCTTTAGCCCGGACACTTCGACCTACTCGGCGCTCTGGGTGCTGCTCTTCCTGGGCGTCCTGCGCATCACACACGATTATTCCATCTACCCGCGGCTGGTCGGGCATGGCGTGCACCTGCACCCGCTGGCGGTGATCCTGGCAATTCTGGCCGGGTACGAATTGGCCGGGGTGGCCGGAATCTTCCTCTCGATTCCTTTAATCGCCGTCGCCACAGTCAGCTATCGCCACTGGCTCGAACACAGGGGGAGCGAGGGCCTGGTCGCGGAGATTTTGCAGCCCGTCGAGGAGGCAGCTCTCGCGCCCGCCCCCGTGCCCGGCGACGCGGTGAGGCCAACCGCCGAGAGGCAATCGGCAGCGCCCCCCGCTGCCGACGATCACTATGAACACCCTTCAAGCGACACCACACCGGAAGAGATGGCGCGCGCCCGCCCGGACCTGACCACGGGCGAGCTCAAGATGCCGAAGATGAATTAGCAGAAGAGATGAGTGATAAGAATGGTTTAAGGTTTTCTCTTATCACCCATCACCGCTTTTCCATCAGTTCGATGAATCGTTTGAAATGATGTTCGGCGTCGTGCGGGCCTGGGGCCGCCTCCGGGTGGTACTGGACTGAGAAGATGGGAAGCGTTTTGTGGCGCATGCCCTCGACGCAGTTGTCGTTGAGGTTGACGTGCGTGACTTCGACCTCCTCGGGCAGAGTGTCTGCGCGGACGGCGAAGCCGTGATTGTGAGAGGTAATCTCAACCGAACCCTTCAATAAGTCCTTGACCGGCTGGTTGCCGCCGCGGTGGCCGAATTGCAGCTTGTAGGTGGTCCCGCCAAAGGCTCGCCCGAGCAGTTGATGCCCGAAGCAGATACCGAAGGTCGGGAGCCCCGACTGTGCCACACGACGAACTTCCTCAACGACCTGCGTCATGGAGGCAGGGTCTCCTGGGCCGTTCGAGAGGAAGATTCCGTCAGGCTTCATAGCCAGGACTTCCGAAGCTGTGGTGCTGGCGGGCACGACCGTGACGCGGCAGCCCGCCCGCGCGAACTCGCGCAGGCTGTTCAACTTCACGCCGAAGTCGTAGCAGATGACGTGGAAACGCTCCTCGCCTTCCGCCGCGACTTCGTAAGGGCGCTCGCAGGTGACGACGCTCGCCAGTTCCCTGTTCTCCATCGCGGGCGAGTTCCTGGCCTTCTCCACCAAACTCATCTCGTCCAGGTCCGTGCTCGACAGACAGGCGCGCATAGCCCCCTTGTCGCGTATGTGGCGAACCAGGGCGCGCGTGTCAAGGCCCTCGATGGCGACTATCTTCCAGCGCTTGAGGTAAGCGTCGAGCGTCTCCTCGGAGCGCCAGTTGGAAGCAATCCGGCTGGCCTCCTTGACGACGAAGCCTTCGACCCAGGGGCGCGAGCTTTCCGCGTCCGCCGCAGTCACGCCGTAGTTACCAATCAGCGGGTAGGTCATGCAGACGATCTGCCCGGCGTAGGAAGGGTCTGTCAGGACTTCCTGGTAGCCGGACATGGACGTGTTGAAGACCATCTCGCCGCAGACCTCGCCCTCAGCGCCCCAGGAGCGACCACGAAAGACTCGCCCGTCTTCGAGCGCGAGGAGTGCAGGTTTTGAATCAGTGAGAGCCATATGTTTCAGGAAGCTCGGAGTAACGCCTCTTCTACCGCCTGGGGTAATTTAATTGAGGCAAAGTATGTCTCGGCGTATAGATAATCTTCCCCTGACTCGTCAATCACTCTGATGAGCTGATGCTCCGCAGCCTTCTTATCAGGCACGACGCGGTAAACCTTCCACAGTTCCAGCGAAGCGGGATAGCCATCGTTCTGAATACAGATCACGAATTGATGTTGGGCACTCATAGTCTTCAATCAAAAAGATGCTTGACCTTCATCTCCTTTTTGCCAACGCCATGCGCCTCATACCAATGCAACTCCGCTTCATACTCTGCGCCATCAGCCAAGCGCACGCGACCGATACCTTTCAGCTTGCGCTACCGGCCTTTCCCATATGTCCTTCGCAACCTCGCGATGTCGTGAATTCCGTTGCCGGCAGCAATCGTCTCTATATTCTCAATCTTACTAATAAGCTCGAAGATTATCACGGTCTAACTAAGATTTACGCTTGCGTTCGTAAAAACTGCTGTGCCTCGTTGAGCCAGCGCTTCTCCGTGCGGTACTTGTAGGCGGGCGCGGTCTTGACGGCCTCAATGCAGGCCTGCATGGAATCGGCTGCTTCTCTCTGTCGCCCCAATCCGGCCAGCGCACGTCCCTTCAAGTACAAACCCTGCGGGTCAAGGTTGCGGTTCTCAAGAAAGCGTTCGAGGGCTTCGCGCGCATCCTCGAACTGCCCTGCGGCCAGGTAGGTCGCGCCGATTTCGCGCCAGATTTCGTGCTGGGAGTGCAAAGGGTCGCGCTCGACGACCTCGCTGAAGTGTTTGATAGCGTCAGGCAGCCTCCCTTGCTCGCGCGCGATGCAGCCCAGTTGATAGTGCGCGTCCACTTCGTCAGTGTCTATCTCGACGGCGCGCTCGAAGCGCTGTCGCGCCGCGTCCAGCTCCCCGCGCTGCTGGTGAATCAGTCCCAGGTTGTAATGGGCCGAGGCGTCCGCCGGGTTGAGCGTGGCCGCCTCCAGGTTCTGCTTGAACGAGGCGCGTGCGCGCTGTCCTTGCGCAGCTTCCGCGAAGTAGCCGCGCAGCAGTATGAAAAGGAAGACCAGGAGGAACGGCGAGCCGACGACGGTTCCGAAGATGGGCATCAGCACCGGACTGACGACGAGCATGAAGACGCCGCTCGACAGCACGACGACGATTGAGCGCCAGACGGCGAGGCGAAATACGGCGCGCACCGCCAGGATGGCCCAGAAGGCGAAGAGCGGCAAAAGCAGCATGGCGGCGAAGGAGACCGAATGGACGCGCGGGTCCGCCAGGAGCGCGGCCGTCTCCGGCGCGTAGCCCCCTTGTTGGATGGTCAGGTTGAGCTGCTCTTTGAACTGCGCGATGAAGGCCGCCTCGAAGCCGCTGGCCCTGGCCACCCACGCCAGGGGCAGGGCCGCCAGGTTGGCCGCCGTCCACGCGTAGAGCGTAGCGGATGCCAGCGGCGCGTACTCCTGCCGGATGACGAGGCCGAAACTTCCGCGCCGCTCGAACATGTTGGCGACGAGCGCCATTGTCGGCACGAGAATGACGGCGATGAAGAGGAGCGGCAGGATGGAGCGGAACAGGATGTTGAAAGAGATGTAGGGGCCATGCAGCACGAACGCCGGGTTGAGGAATCGCCACTGCGTGTAGAAGACGTAGCCGAGTTGTGCCAGCAGGGCGAGGATCATTGCGGGCACGAGCAGCGACCGATCACGGACCTCGCTCATCCCGCGCCCCGGCGCGTAGAACATCATCGCTAGTGGCCTCAACCAGTTCATCGCTTCTCAAAACACCCGCTTCAAATAT
>DATEMM010000377.1:0-10455 GCA_035275605.1 Pyrinomonadaceae bacterium | reverse complement strand
GACCGTCTTCTCTACGAGCGGCGCGTATTCGTGGTTGCCCTGCGCGCGCGCGGCTGCGGGCACCAAAGCGAAGATGAGTGCGACAAGCGTGACGAGTTTTCTCATGACTAATTCTCCGAGCGATAGCTTTCCGGGGAGAAGTTATGTTGAGACCGAAGAGCAATGGACAACCCTTCGGCCCCGGATTAGTTTGCGGTGGCTGTGGCTTGACCCTCGCTGAGCAGCAGTTTGACGGCGGCCTCGAATGTGGCCCGCTTGCGCTGGCCCAGAACCTTGTAGCGGATGCGCCCCATCCGGTCAATGATGAAAGTCGTCGGGAAGCTCTGGATGCCGTTGAACTTCTCGCCGACGCTTTCGCTGTCTAGCAGGATCGGGTAATCGACCTTGATCTCCTGCCGAAAACTCTGTAGGTCCGAGAGCGAATCGTTCCAGGACGCGCCGACGACCGTGAACCCCTGCGCTTCCAGTTCGCGGTGCATCTCGTTGAGTTCGGGAATCTCCGTGCGGCAGGGGATGCACCAGGTGGCCCAGAAGTTCAAGAGCACGACGCGCCCGCGCAAATCACTCAAACGAACAGGCGCGCCCGAAACGTCCTTCAACTCGATGTCGGGCGCGGGCTCGATCTTCTCCACCGGAGGGAGGGTCTCCGCGCCGGGGTTATCCAGCTTGCCGGCCACGCTCTCGGCGTTGGGCAGCCACGAGGCGAGCCAGGCGTTGATGACGGCTATCTTGTTGGTCGCAATCAGCAGCCCGATGGAGATGAGCATCACGCCCGAGACGACCTCGACCTTGTGCAGGTGCTTGCGGAACTTCGAGTAGAAGCCGAGGAACTTGTCTATGGCGAGGCCCGTCAGCAGAAAAGGCACGGCCAGGCCCGCCGCGTAGAAGCAGGAGAGGTAGAGTCCTGTCTTCCAGTTGCCGCTGGTGGCGGCCAGGCCGATGATGCCGCCGAGGATGGGACCGATGCAGGGCGTCCACCCGGCGGCGAAGGCCATCCCGAGGGTCAGAGAGCCCAGCATGCCGCGCGGTTTTTGCTGCGAAAAGAAGCGCGTGTCTTTGTAGAGCGCGCCGATTTTGAGCAGGCCGATTAATTGCAGCCCGAAGCCGATGATGATGATGCCGCCGATGATTCTGAACCAGGGATTGGCCGTGACGGTCTTTCCCAAAAGCCCTGCCAGCACGCCGAGCGAGAGGAAGATCATCGAAAGGCCGATGTTGAAGGCGATGGAATTGAGAATGACCGCGCGGCGGGCCTGCGCGCGCGTCTCGCCCTCGTTCTTTAAGTGGTCAATGCTGACGCCGGAGATGAGCGAGACGTAACCCGGCACGAGCGGCAGCACGCACGGCGAGAGAAACGACAAGAGGCCGGCCAGAAAAGCGACCCAGATGGTGATGTTCGTACCTTCCATAATACGGTGCTCAGTATATCAAAATTTAGTGAAGAGTGAGGAGAAGCTAGATGCTGGATGTCAGATGTTAGATGCTAGTCAAAGCTTTCTCTGACATCTAACATCCAGCATCTGTCATCTGCCTTCTTACTTTTCTCCTATCAATTTCTCGATGGCCGCTGAAATCTCGGCCTCGTTGCCGCCGCCCGAACCTGTGGTCATCAGGCGGATGACGCCGTGGCGGTCTATCAGGATGGCCGTCGGGATGGCCGAGACGCCGTAGTTCCGGTGATTGCTGTCGTTGTCGGTCACGGCCACGCCGTAAGGCAGGTCGTGCTCTTTCTTGAAGCGCGCGATGTAACCCAACTCCTCCGCGGGCGTCATCTCGCGCCCGCTGCCACGCCCGCCATAGTAAGTCGTGATGCCCAGAATCACCAGGCCCTGGTCCTTGTACTTCTCGTGCCACTCTTTGAGGTGCGGGAAAGCTGCCAGGCAGGGGCCGCACCACGTCGCCCAGAAATCCAGCAGCACCACGCGCCCGCGCAAGGAAGAGATTTTCAAGGGCGACTGCTCGATCCATTTGCCGATGGTAATCTCCGGCGCAAGCTCGCCCTGAAGGCGCAGTTGCCTCTGCTTGCGCTCCAGGGCACGTAGCACGAATCCCTGTTCTTCGGGTTTGATGCTCTGCTTCGTATAGGCGATGGCGTCCGCGACCGTTTTCACAGCGTCCGCCTTGCGCTTGCTGTCGATGAGCAGGTCGGCGAGCTTTTCCGTGGAGTCCACGTAGAGGCGCGCCGAAGGCGCGGCGACGGCCAGCGTGCGTATCTCTTCAAACACCGCGACCCCTGCCTCCGCAGGTTTATTCAGCTCCCTGTAGATGTCCACGAGCGCATTGCCGGATGTGAGCAGCAGGCGATCTGCGGAAGAGTTTTTGGAGTTGGGCTGCAAGGTCTTGGCAACTTTGAAAGCCTCTTCGGCGTGCAGGGCGGCTCGCTCCAACTGCTTGCTCTTGTGATAGGCGCGCGCCAGCGTGTTCTCCATCGTGGCCCGTTCGGTCGGCTTGCGCGGCTCAAGGCGCAGGTAATCACCGAGCACTGCTTCGGCATCTGCGAGCCGGTTGTTCTGCGCGGCCCTGACCGTGAAGAGATAGCGCGCGTACTGCTGTCGCTCGCCCGCGGCGTCCTTGTCCTTCTCCAGGTAGCGTTTCAATACTTCGAGCGTGCGCTCCTCGTTGGCTGAAAGATTGTAGAGCAGCCCCAGGTAGTAGAGGTCGTCGTTGGTCAGATTGGGCCGGGCGTTGAGGAGCGCGGCGTGGCGCGCGGCCAACTCCTTCTGCTCCTGCACGGTTTTTTCGAGCAGCTTAGTGTCGTAGGGCACTTTCTTGCTCGCGAACTCCTGAAACTTCCTGGCAGTGTAGCCCGCCGCATCGTCGTAAAGGGCCGACGCGGTCCGGTTGTCGGCCAGCGCCGCCGCAGGCTGCTGCGTAACGCGCCGTGCCTGCGAGAAGACGTGAGCGGAGGAGAGCGCGAGCGCAGAGATGAAGAAAATTGAAACGATCAGATTTCTCATGCGGATGTCTTCCATAGATCAATTAACGCCGGCGAGAGTGAATCGCTCTGGGCCGAATGCGCTGATGAAGGGCGAGGTCTTTCCCGTCGTAATCTGTTCGGCCAGCAGCGCGCCCGTCAGAGGCGCGAGCAGGATGCCGTTGCGATAATGGCCGGTCGCGTAAAAGAGCCCGCGCACATCAACGGACGCTCCCATCACCGGGCGCTCGTCTTCCGAGCACGGCCGCAGCCCCGACCACGAATCCAAGAGCGGCAGACTCCCGACCCCTGGCGCAATTTCCAGCGCGTGCGTGGTGATGGCCAGGAGTCCCTCGGCCGTCACGCGTTTTTCAAAACCGGCGCGCTCCGTGGTCGTCCCGGCCAGGAGCCGCCCGTCCAGCCTGGGCACCAGATAGCCGCGCGGGCTGTAGATGACGTGACGGATGAGGCGCGGGCCGGCGTCGAAACAGAGTATCTGCCCGCGCACGGGTTCGATGCTAAGTCCCGGCGCGGATTTGTCCGGCGAAGCGAGCGCGGAGGTCCAGGCCCCGGCCGCCAGGACGACCACGGGCGCGTGGATTCTGCCCCGCGAAGTCTCGACGCCCTCCACCTGCCCGCTCTCTACGACGAGGGATTCGACCAGGGTCTCTCTGAGAAGGCGCACATTCAGTTTTTCGACCGAGGCGGAGAGGGCCGCCAACAGGCGGCGATTCTCGACCTGCACATCAAGAGGGAAGCGCAAAGCGCCGCGCACGTTCGCGCTGATGCACGGCTCTAATTGCCTGACCTCGTCCGCGCTCAGACGCTCGACCGCAAGGCCCGCGTCCCTTTGCCACAGGTAGCGCTCACTTATCTCCTCCTCATCCTTTTCCGTGAAGGCGAGGTAGAGCGTCCCGGTCCTTTCCAGTTCGATGTCTATCCCAGTCTCCGCGCGAAGCTCCTTGGCGAAGGCCGGATAGAGGTCGCGGCTCGCGCAGGCTAGCTGGAAAAAGGTGTCCGCGCAATCGGCCTCGGCCTGCGGAGCGAGCATCCCGGCCGCCGCGTGCGAGGCTTCCGCGCCGACGTCGGCGCGCTCGATGAGTGCGATGCGCTTCATGCCGCGCGACGCGAGGGCACGCGCGACGGCGAGGCCGATGACCCCGCCTCCGACGACGATTGCCTCCAACCCTCCTCGGCCCCACGCTGCTTCTTGGTGTCGCATTGATTGGAACTTGCTGGTATGATGCCGCAAAAGTTGTCAGTGGTCGGTGGTCAGTGGTCAGTTAAAAACTGAAGGCCGATAACTGACCACTGACCACCGACCACTGATCACTGACTATGAAACATACTATCACACTCATCCCTGGCGACGGCATCGGCCCGGAAGTCTCTTCCGCGGTCGTGAGGATCATCGAGGCGGCGGGCGCAGACATCCAGTGGGAGACGCACTACGCAGGGGCGCAGGCCCTGGAAAAGTTCGGCAACACCCTGCCGGAAGAGCTGCTCGAATCCATCAAGCGCAACAAGGTCGCGCTCAAAGGCCCGATCACGACGCCCGTGGGAAAAGGCTTTACCTCCGTCAACGTCGGCCTGCGCAAAGCCTTAGACCTTTACGCCAATCTGCGCCCCGTGCGCGCCCTGCCAAACGTCCCCTGTCGTTATCCTGAACTAGACCTCGTGGTCGTGCGCGAAAACACCGAAGACCTTTACTCCGGGATCGAACACGTCGTTGTCCCAGGCGTCGTTGAGAGCCTCAAGATCATTACCGAAAAGGCTTCGACGCGCGTTTCGCGCTTCGCCTTCGAATATGCCCGGCGTGAAGGTCGCAAGAAGGTCACGGCTGTCCACAAGGCGAATATCATGAAACTGTCGGACGGGCTGTTTCTAGACTGCTTCCGCAACGTCGCCAGGGACTATCCTGAGATAGAGGCCGACGACAAGATCGTGGACAACGCCTGCATGCAACTCGTGATGCGCCCGGAACAGTTCGACATCATGCTGCTCGAAAACCTCTACGGCGACATCGTCTCGGATTTGTGCGCCGGACTCGTCGGCGGACTCGGCCTTGTGCCAGGCGCGAACATAGGCGAACTCGGCGCGGTCTTCGAGGCCGTGCACGGCTCCGCGCCTGACATCGCAGGGCAGGGCATCGCCAACCCGACCGCGCTGCTTCAAAGCGGCATCCTGATGCTGCGCCACCTGGGCGAGCGTGAGGCGGCCGACCGTGTGGAGAAAGCCATGCTGAAGGTCTTCAGGGAGGGCGAGGTGCGCACGCGCGACATCGGCGGCCAGGCCAGCACGGGCGACTTCGCCAGCGCCATCATCGCCGCGATGTAATTGCGGAAACTGAATTACGGTTTAATCAATCACGATAGCGTGATTCCGCAATCCGCGACCTTAAATCCGAAATCAAAGGAGTTCCCCAAGGGATGAAAACGACTGCGACCGCAGCCGCCTGCCTGCTTTTTGTCTTCCTCCTGTCCGCGACCACAGGCGCGCAGCAGCCAGCCACCTCCACCTTAAGCGGAACGGTCACGGACCAAAACGGGGCCGTCGTCCCCGACACACAAATCACCGTGACGCAAAAGGCTACTGGAATTGTGCGGGAGGTCAAAACAAATGAAGAAGGTTTTTTCGCATTGACGAACCTTCCTGCCGGTGACTATGAAGTGAGAGCCGGGGCCGCCGGTTTTAAAACAGCGCTTTATACATCGCTCGCTCTTCAGGTGGCGCAGAGCGTCACTCTGGACATTAAACTGGAAGTCGGCGAAATATCGGATCGGATAGACGACCTTTACAGTTTGGAGCCGCTCGTCAATATAAATTCAGCGGTGGTTGACCAGGTGGTGGACAAACGCGAGATTGAGAATCTCCCGCTCAACGGACGCAACTTCCTTGAACTCGCGCTGCTCGCCCCCGGCAACGCGCCCGCGCCCAATTTCGACCCGACGAAGACGAACGTCGTCACCATCTCGTCCGCAGGGCAACTGGGCCGGGGCGGCAACGTCATGATTGACGGGATGGACAACAACGACGACGTGGTGGGCGGGCCGCTCCAGAACATCTCGCAGGAGGCGGTGCAGGAATTTCAAATCGCCACCAACCGCTTCTCGGCCGAACTTGGCCGCTCCGGCTCCTCCGTCATCAACATCGTGACCAAGTCCGGGACGAACGTATTTCACGGCTCGGCCTCGGCCTTCTTCCGCGACCGCAGGTTCCAGGGACTGCCCGCGACCTTTGACCGCAGCACGTTTGAGAAGCCGCCGTTCGACCGCCAGCAGTACGCTTTCGCCGCGGGCGGCCCCATCAAAAAAGACAGGGCCTGGTTCTTCGGAGCATTAGAGTATCGCAACCAGGACGGGGCAATCCTGGTCGGAACGCGTGACGTCGCGCAGCGCACCATCACGCGCGCGTTCGCGCCCGCCCCGCTCAACGATCTCTTGCTGAACCTGCGCGGCGACTTGCGTGCGTCAAGCCAGAATTCAGATATGCTCAATTTCCGTTACTCGCTCCAACGGGAAGATGATGTGGCAGCCAGCACGCTCATCCGCTCAATCGGGTCTGCCACGCAACGCCAATCGGGACGCAATAACTACCACTCATTTTTAACCAACTGGGTGCGCGTCTTTTCCCCCATAGTCGTCAATAGCTTCACCTTCAGCGTCAGCAATTTCCTCAACCGCACGGAGCCCGTCGCGCCCGGCCCGCAACTGACCTTCCCCAGTCTTCAGGACGGCGCGTCGTTTCGCGTCCCGCAGCAGACGAAACAGAACCGCCTGCAATTCAGCGACGCTTTGAGCACAGTTAGCAGCAGCCACACCTGGCGCTTCGGCGGCGAGTTTCAGAAGGTGGACGCGGACTTCAACCTGGGCGTCTTTCAGCAGGGGCGCATAGAGTTAGTCGAGGACTTCGCCAGCGCCGACCGCAACGGCGACGGCCGCGTTGATGACAACGATCTGCTCTTCGCCGTCACGCTGCGCAGCGCCGTCCCAGAAAGGCCGCTTCTTATCCCGGACGCCGACAGCAACTACTTCGCCTTCTTCGCGCAGGACGACTGGCGCGTGACGACGAAACTGGCGCTCAACTTAGGGGTGCGCTACGAGTTGGACACGGACGTTAAAAACGTTAGCCGCGCGGACCAGCTCAACCCGCTGGCACAGCCTTTCCTGAGGGGCGAGCGCTCGCGCGACACCAACAACTTCGGCCCGCGCTTTGGCTTCAACTACTCGCCGGACCGAGGGCGCACGAGCATTCACGGCGGCTACGGCATCTATTACGACCGCGTGACGCTCGAAATCCAGTCCCTGGAGCGGGGCCTGGACGGGCGGGCGCTGCCCATCGCCGTCCGGGCCGGGAACGCCTTGAGCGACCCCTCGACGGGCCTGCCCATCTTCTTCGATCCGGCGACGGGAAGATTCTTCCCCTTCGCGCCCACGCTCAATAATCCCTTCACAGGCTTTGTCCTGCCGGGCGCAGGCGCGGGCGGCATCAATATCATCGACAACGACCTTCAGAACCCCCTGGTGCAGCAGTTCAACTTAGGAGTCCAGCGCGAGTTTCTCAGCGACTTTGTCCTAAGGGTTGACTACCTGCACAACCTCGGCACGCACTTCATCATCGGGAGGACAATCGGGACGGTCTTCAATCCGGTGGTCGGCGGCCCGGACCGCATCGTCAACCTTGAATCTTCCGTCAACACGAAATACGACGGGCTGCTAGTGAGTTTCGAGAAGCGTTACTCACGACGCTACCAGTTCCGCGCCGCTTACACGCTCTCCAAAGCCTTCAACTATGCCAACGACGACCAGATTCCTTTCTCGAACGGACCCGTCAACCCGGCGAATCTGAGACTGGAATATGGCCCGACTCCTAATGACCAGCGCCACCGCTTCGTCTTCGCCGGGGTCTTCGATTTGCCGAAGGGCTTTCATCTTTCGCCGATCTGGACCGTGGCTTCGGGCGTGCCGATGGACATCCTGCTGCCAGACGGCTCGTCGCGCATCCCCTCGCTTCAGCGAAATGCCGGTGGTCGCCTGTTCAAGACGGGCGCGGAGCTAAACGACTTCATACGCCAGCTCAACGCAGCGGGCGGCGTGGGCGGTCAACCCCTTCCGCTGGTGCGCGACGATGCGCGTTTCAACGACCCGTTCAACTCGGTAGACTTGCGTGTCTCGCGCAAGTTTTCGTTCACGGAGAATGTGACGCTTGAGCCCATCGTAGAGGTCTTCAATCTCTTCAACGTGACCAACGTGCTCGGCGTCTCGAACGTCAACTACTCCGGCTTCTCGAACGTGCTGATCAGGGACAGCAATAATCCTGCCGACCCAGGGTTCCTGCGCTCGTCCGGCTTCGGGAGGGCGGTCACGACCGCCGGCGGCGTCTTCGGCTCCGGCGGCCCGCGCGCCTTCCAATTCGCGGCGCGCTTCACGTTCTAATTTTCAACATGCCCGCACACGGCGAACTCAAACGACAACTCGGGCTCGGCTCGGCCATCGCGCTGGTGATTAGCGGGGTGATAGGGGTCGGCATCTTCCTTTACCCGGCGCAGATGGCCAAGGCGCTTGGCTCACCCTTGTTGCTGCTCGTCGTCTGGCTCGTGATGGGGCTGGCGGCGCTCTGCGGCGCACTCTGTTACGGTGAGCTGGCCGCGCGCTTTCCCGAAGCCGGAGGCGGCTACGTCTACCTGCGCGAGGCTTACGGCCCCCGCATGGCATTTCTTTACGGCTGGATGCTGCTGCTCGTGCTGGACCCAGGGCTGACCGCCGCCCTCGCGGTCGGGCTGGCGAGCTACAGCAGCTTCATCATCCCGCTGTCGCCTCTGGCGATGAAGGTTTTAGGGGTCGGCACGATTTTAGTCCTCGCGGGGGTGAACATTCTGGGCGTCAGGCTCGGCGCACGGATGATGATGATACTGACGCTGTTGAAGGTGGGGCTGCTGCTCTTCATAGTCTGCTGGGGCTTCGGGTCCGGGCTCGGCGACTGGGCCAACTTCACGCCGTTCGCCGCGCGCAGGGAAGGCTCCGCCGGGCTTCTGCCCGCGCTCGCCATGGCCGGCGTGGCGGGGTTCTTCTCGTTCGCCGGGTGGTGGGATTTGACGAAGCTCGCGGGCGAGGTGCGTTCGCCCGCCAAGACTCTGCCGCGCGCTCTGCTGCTTGGCCTCCTGGTCGTCACTTTAGTTTACGTCCTGACGAGCGCGGCCTTTCTTTACCTGGTGCCGCCCGAGCAGGTCCCCACGGACGAGACTTCGGCCCAGACTTTCGCGGCGCAGGTCGGCCTGGCCCTCTTCGGGGGAACGGGAGGAAAGATCTTCTCCGGCATCGTGGCCGCGAGCCTGCTGGGGAGCCTTGCCGCCTATATCATGGCCGCGCCGCGCGTCTATTACGCGATGGCGCGCGACCACCTCTTCATCAAACAGGTGGCGGCGGTTCATCAACGCTTCGGGACGCCCGCGCGTGCCATAGCCTTGCAGGCGCTCCTCGCATCCTTGCTCGTCATCGTCGGCACGTTCGACGCGATCATCGCCTACTTCTTCTTCGTAACAATTGTCTTCATCGCGCTCACCGTCGCAGCCATCTTCGTCCTGCGTCGTAAAAGCGGCGTGGGCGCATCGACGCTCTACCGCACGCCTGGCTATCCGCTGACCCCTGCCTTTTTTCTGCTCATCATTACCGCCATGCTCTGCCTGCTCGCGGCGAACAACCCGAAGCAGGCGCTGCTCGGGGTCGGCGTGGTCGCGCTCGGCGTTCCCGTCTACCATCTGCTGTTTCGGAAGAAAGCGGAAAGCGGGCAATAAACCTCAATCTATAAACGGCGCGGGTGCTGTGGTAATCTTCCGGCGAACGCTGATTGATGATTGCCGAAGAGACTTTGAAAAGGAATTTCTCCGTATGACCTGGATTAAAACCGTCCCGATGGCGGAAGCCGATGAGAAGCTGAGGCGCGCGATGGAGGCCCAGCGGGAGCTTTACCCGATTGAGTACGCGGAGCCGGTGCACCCGACGCCGGACGGAGAGTCCTCCGGCATCGTCGCTTCCCACAGCCTGATACCCGACGCCCTCTATCACGCGTTTGGCACCTTCGGCGCGTTGATGTCGGCAGAGCTTCCGCTCGCGCGCCGACAGCACGAGATGATTACCACGGTCGTCTCCGTCAATAACCGCTGCCATTATTGAATCGAGTCCCACGCAGAGTTTCTGCGTCGAGTCACACTGGACGAGGATTTCGTCCGCCAGCTACAGGACGACTACACGAAGGCCCCGCTCTCCGAGCAGGACCGCGTGATGTTGGACTACGTCGTGCAACTGACGAAAGACGCCACGCGCATCTCGCCCGCGGACCACGAACGCCTGCGCAGTGTCGGCTTCGACGACAAGGGCATCTTGCAGATCACGCTCATCGCCTCATGGTTCAACTACATCAACCGCGTGGCGGATGCCCTGGGCGTCGGGCGCGATTAAAGAGTTCAGAAAGAGGTAGTGGTTCAGTTCGAGGGAGAATCAAACAGGGATGGACAGAGATTGTCAGGATAAAAGAAATAAGAG
>DATEMM010000376.1:0-7759 GCA_035275605.1 Pyrinomonadaceae bacterium | reverse complement strand
TCTTATACTCAGACATAAGGAGTTCCATAAACTCTCCGCGACGCTCGTAGAGGCGCTTTGGCTCGCGCGGCTCATGCCGGGCCAGTGCGTAGGCCGTGATGATGGGCAGCGCGACCGTGGAATCAACATAACACACAACGGCGTCGGGCAGGCGGTCCGGATCAACCTTGCCCCAGGAGACGGCCTCTCCGGGGGTCGCGCCGCTCAAGCCGCCTGTGTCCGGCCGGGCATCCGTCACCTGCAAAAAATAGTCGTGCCCGCGCTCGTCAATCCCCAGAACTTCCTGTATCTGCGGCTCGGTCTGGAGCATGAAATTCTTGGGACTCCCGCCGCCTAGAATGAAGACGGCCGAGCGTCCGCCGTGCTTGGTCCCCTTATCCCCGCGCCCGTGAATTGCGCCGCGCTTGCCTGCGAGCACGATGGCCGCCGTCTCGTTGACGTCGAGCGACGGGTCGAAGGCGAGTTTGTTACCCTGTAGGGCTTTGGCCGCGACGTTCATCCCGATGGAAGAATCCCCAGGGCTGGAGGTGTAGATGGGAACGCCGTATTCGTAAGCCACCGCCAGCAGTGACTTGTTCTCAAGACCCAGCTTGCGCTCGCGCTCGCGCACGTACTTTCCGCAGAGGTAATGAAACTCCGCCGTGGACATAGGCTTTTGAAACTCCTCGCCCTCTATGACGCGGCGGAAGAAGGCGTCCGTGTCGAGCAGCACGCTATAGTCGAAAAAGATGTCATAGATGCGCACGACCTCTTCCTCGCGCAGCACTATGTCGGAGATTTGCGTGTTGCCCTGGTGAAGCGACAACCCTATGCCGAAGTGCGTATCGTGGTATAGATTCGCGCCCGTGGAGATGATCCAGTCAACGAAGCCCGCCTGGATGAGCGGAATCAGCGCGGAGATTCCTAACCCCGCGGGCGTCAGAGCGCCCGTCAGAGAGAGGCCGACCGTGACGTCAGGCTCCAGCATCTTCTGCGCGAAGAGCTGGCACGCCTCGCGCAGCCGCGCCGCGTTGTAGGCTAGGAACGATTCGTCCACCAGGTCTGCAATCGTCGTCTCCGGCCGGATGGGTTGCGGGTCAATGCGCCGCCCCTGTAGAAACTTGCTCTTCTTTTTCGCCATTCTTCTTTTCGCCCTCTGCGTAATTTTCCAGGCACGCGCGGCACAAACAACTACGGTAACGAGCGCGCAGCCTCATCAGCACGGCCTCGCTCAACTTTAGCTCCTGACACCAGCAAGCCGAATCGGTCGCCCCGCAAACGAACGTCTCTCCGCACGCCTCGCAAACGGAAGGCGCGCGATATTGCGGAAGAGCGATGTTCACAGTTCTGTCCGGCTTCATCTGTCTCAGTTCTTAAGATGGATTCTAACAGGGATGGACAGGATAGACAGGATGAGAATCAAGAATCTCGGATTTGAAATCTCAAATCTCAGATTTCAAATCTTTCTTAATCCTGTTCATCCTGTCTATCCCTGTTAATTTTCCCTCAATCCTCAACGATTATTTCAGATGCTCTTATTCCGCCTGCGCCTTGCTCTCTTCAGCCCGCCGCAAGCGCAGACGATTGATGCGGCGGTCGTCAGCATCAATCACTTCCACGTCGAGCCCGCGGAACGCCAAGCGCTCGCCAGCGCGCGGCACGTAGCCGGACTCGCTGATGACCAGGCCCGCAATCGTCGTGAAATCGTCGTCCTCTATCTCCATGTCAAAGAGGCGCTCGATCTTTCCTATCTCGGTCGAGCCGGGCATTTCGTAGTAGCCGTCGTCCGCCTCCACGATCTCGACAATCTCTTCCTGGTTCGTATCCTCGTCCTCTATCTCGCCGACGATCTCTTCCAGGATGTCTTCGACCGTGACCAGGCCCGCCACGCCGCCGTACTCGTCAATCACCATCGCGAGTTGCTGATGCGCCTTCTGCATCTCTTCCAGGAGGTCCGCGACCTGCTTGGTTTCGGGGACGCAGTAGATGGGGCGCAGGAACTCGCTGATCTTCTCATCCTCCCTGCCTTCGGGCCAGCACTGCAAAAGGTCTCGGACGTAGATGATACCTTCGACGTTGTCAATCTGTTCGCGGTAGACGGGCAGGCGCGAGTACTTGGATTCGATAATCAGGCTGAGCGCCTCGCGCACGGTGGCCGTCAGGGGCAAAGCTGCTATTTCGGTGCGAGGGGTCATCACCTCGTTGACGCGTGTGTCGCCGAACTCGATGATGGAGTGAATCAGTTCGCCCTCTTCCTCCTCCAGAATTCCCTCTTCTTCGCCGACGTCAATCAGCGCCTGTATGTCGTCGCCGTTATCCTCTTCCTCCTCGTCGGCGGCCTCTTCAGCGAGTTCGCGCTCGCGGCGCAGGCGCGCGGCCCTCCTGTGAAGGGGGTCCGCGACGAAGGAGAGCACGCGGTAGAAGGGCTTGACGATAGGCAGGAGCGCGAGCAGCGTCTTCTCGGGATTTTTGAGCGAGACGAGGCGCGGGATGAGCTGGCGAAAGATACCGGCCAGGAAGAGTCCCGTGAGCAGCGCCATGAGCAGCAGGGTGCCGTCCGAGAACCAGCGGAGCAAAATCGTAGTGATCAGGACGGAGACTGCGACGAGTTGAATCTGGATGGAAGCGCCGAGTGTGAAGCGAAAGCGCGGGCGGTCTTCCTGAATCTCCTTGAGGAAGGCTACGGCGCGCGACGGTCGCTCTTCGGCTTCCGTAATCAGGAGCCGCAGGCCCACGTCGCTCAACTGGCCAAACGCCATGTCCACCGTGGCGAGAAACGTCAGCCCGACGAGCAGCAGGCACGTGATGACGATTTCGATTCCCATAATCAAGTGGTCAGTGGTCGGTGGTCAGTGGTCGGTGGTCGGTGGTCAGTGGTCAGTTAAAGACAATGCTTTTTACTGACCACTGACCACCGACCACTGACTACTGCCAAATTATATTCCAAGTCGGCCCCGGAGGCGGAGTTCCAATGAGTTCATCTCGCCATCGTCGGTTTCGTGGTCGTAGCCGCACAGGTGCAGCACCCCATGCAGAATCAACTGCGCCACCTCGTCTTCAAAACTGAGCCCATGCTCCCCGGCCTGCCGCGCAGCTTGCTCCACAGAAATCACCACGTCGCCCAACGTCGGGCCTTCCAGCTTTTCAAAATCATCCTGCGCCGAGGGGAAAGACAACACGTCCGTCGTCCCCCGCTTTCCCCGCCAACGTCTATTCAACTCGCGCATCGCGCGGTCCGACACGAAGGCGACGGTCACACCCGAACCATTAGCGGGCGCTGCGCTCAAAGCTTTTGTCGTAAACGCTCGCCAACGCTCGCAATCAATCGGCGTCTTGCGCTGACGGTTGACAACTTCGACCATAGTGATGAGGGATGAGGGATGAGGGATGAGTTAAGAAAGTAGTTCTTAACTCATCCCTCATCCCTTATCGCTTCCTAAATCGCGCTCTTGCTCGTGTGCTTCTCGTATGCCTTGATAATCATCTGCACGAGGCGGTGGCGGACGACGTCCTTTTCGGTGAAGTAGACGAACTCTATGTCTTCGACGCCAGACAACACGCGCTCGGCTTCGATCAGGCCGCTGCGTTTTCCCGTCGGCAGGTCAATCTGCGTCACGTCTCCCGTAATCACGGCCTTCGAGCCGAAGCCGATGCGCGTCAGGAACATCTTCATCTGCTCGCTCGTCGTGTTCTGCGCTTCGTCCAGGATGATGAAAGCATCCGCAAGCGTCCTTCCTCTCATAAAAGCCAGCGGTGCGACTTCGATCACGCGCTTCTCCAGGAGTTTCGTCACGCGCTCGTAGTCAATCAGGTCGAAGAGCGCGTCGTAGAGCGGGCGCAGGTAAGGATCAACCTTGTCCTGTAAATCGCCGGGAAGGAACCCGAGCTTCTCGCCCGCCTCCACGGCCGGACGTGCCAGCACGACGCGATTGACTTGCTTCTGCATCAATGCCTGTACAGCCATCGCCACGGCCAAATAGCTCTTGCCTGTACCCGCCACGCCTATTCCGAACACAATATCTTTGTTCTGAATCGCTTCGATGTAGCGGCGCTGCGTGGCCGACTTAGGCGCGACCTGCTTTTTGCCTGAAGGGTTGAAGCGCGCTTTCGTGAAGTAGTCGCGCAGGGAGTAGGCGCGGTCTTCTGCGATCTGGGCGAAGGCCTCGCGCAGTTCCCTGTCCGTGAAGGTCTTGCCTTCCGTGAACAGGTCCGCGAAATCTTCCAGGATGCGCTCGACGGTGGCAACGTCTTTCGGGTCGCCATCGACGGTCAAGTCCTGGCCGCGCGCGTTGATTCGCACGTCAAGGAGTGATTCAAGGTATTTGATGTTCTGGTCGTGGACGCCGAAGAGCGTCTCCAGACCTCTGGGCGGTAGTTCTATCTTCTTCAAAAGAGGCAAAAATCTCCTTGCTGGGGGTTAAAGGTGTGTGCCGCGGTGGCAGGCTGATGAGGGTAAGCAGATTTCCCTTGCATATGATCCTGTAACGGCGACGCTACTACATGGCGCTCGCGGGTGTCAATGCGCTTTCGTACAGGAAACGCCCCACTTCCTAGGGCACACAACGCCTTGACACTGCCCCGCCCGTTACCTATACTTTGCCCTTTGCGCTTGACGACCGAGAGCAGGGTTGTCGAGACTATAAGGACTAATCAGAGAAAGTAGATTCTAAGGACAGTAGATATGCCAAACCATAAATCAGCAGAGAAGCGCGTGCGCCAGAATGAAAAGCGCCGCGATATTAACCGCAGTAACCGTGGGCGACTTCGCACTTCCATCAGGAAGCTGCGCTCGGCTCTGTCCACGGGCGACGCCACGACCGTCCAGGAGCTTCTGCCCGCGACCATCTCGACGATAGACAAGGCCGTGCAGAAGGGCGTGCTTCATCGCAACGCCGCCGCGCGCTATAAGTCGCGGCTGACCGCGCGCGTCAACCAGGCGAAGTAAGAAGGTTTCAAGAACATTTCAAGGGGCGAGGCGGACCGGACACTCCGGTTCGCCTCGCTTTTTGTCTGCCGAAAGCCGGCGAGGAGCGACTCTCATGACCAGTTCAAAGGACTATTACAGGAGCGATGACGAAATCGAAACGGTCCTGGCGGGGTTCGAGTCCTGTGCCATAGCGCCCGCGAATTTCACGCACGGCGCGCACCTCCTGGTAGCCTTCTCCTACCTGCAGGTTTCGCGCCTGACGGTCGAGGGAGCGCTGGAGCGGATGCGCGCTGGCCTCTACCGCTATCTGGAGCATCAAGGGGTGGAGCGCCAAAAATACAACGAGACGATCACCCTCTTCTGGATTAAGAGGGTGCGCGGCTTTCTGGACAAGACAGACAACGCCCGCACGCTCGCGGACCTAGCCAACGAGATGACCCTGGCGTGCGGCGGCTCGCAAGTTATCTACGACTACTACACCAGAGAGCACCTTTCGTCGGACCAGGCCAGAAATGAATGGGTTGAGCCTGATATCAAAGCCCTGGACTTTATTTAAGCTGCCAGTTCGCAGATGAGCAGTTCGAGTTGGAGGCGCGGGGTGGCCTGCGAGGTCTTGATGGCCAGATCGGCGGCGGCGATGCGCTCGATGCTGCGCGCGAGGGAGTGCGCGTCGCTGCGGCGCGCGGTGGCCAGGAACTCTTCCCGCCGCCCGAAGATTCCGACCTGCCTGTAGACTTCGTTGTTGGGAGCGCCGCGCGCCATCAACTCCTTGGCGAGCGCGAGCCGGTGGTAGTTGCTGGCGATCAACCCGATCAGCATGACTGGCTCCGCGCCGTCGTCCAGCAGACGCCGCAAAGTTTGTAAGGCACGCTTGCGATTGCGCGCAATGAGGTGGTCCGCCAGCTCGAAATTGGAGAGCTCGCGCGAACGATTGATGAGCGCGTCCACCATCTCCATCGTGATGAGGCCCGAGCCCAATGCCGCCGTCGCCAGCTTATCCAGCTCGTTCGAGAGCGTGCGCACGTCGCTGCCCACCAGTGCCACTATCTGGTGCAGCGTTCGTTCGTCCGTCTGGACCTTCAACTCCTTGAGACGCCTCTTGGCCCAGTCGGCCAGCTCCGTGTCCCCGAGCGGCGCGAACTCGACGGCCGCGCATACATCGAGCAAAGTTTTCGAGAGCTTACGCCTCTTATCCAGCTCGTCCGCAACGAAAATCACCGTTGACGATTCGACGGGGCGGGCCAGGTAACGCATCAGGGCACCCTCGTCGCCCTCGCGTAATTTCGAGAAGTCCCGAATCTCCACGACGCGGCGCGACGAGATCATGGGAAGCTGCTCGGCGGCGGCAATCGCTTGCTGGACGTCTGTATTTGTCAGGCTGAAGCTGGCCTCGTTGAATTCCCGCAGGGCTGCGCCTTTCAGCGCGGCGTCGCTGATGGCGCGCGCGGCCAGGTCGCGTAGGTAGGTCTCTTCCCCGAAGAGCAGGTAGAGCGGTCCAACTTCCGCCTGCTTGAGGGCACGGTGCAGGTCCTGGCGTGTGAGAAGGCTCATTTCTCGTCGTTGACCCCGAAGCCGTTGACGAGCGTGGAGACGACCGACTCGGCGAAGCTGCGCGCGATGCGCTGCACAGCCGGGTCTTCCTCGTTGAAGAACGAGCGCGGGTCGTTGGCGAACTCGAACTCGCCGCGGAAGACGTAATTCTGGTTGTCGTAGATGACGCGGTTCTCGACCTGGTCGCGGACGGTGACGGCGGCCGTGATAGTCACCTCGAAGATGCGCGCCCGCCCGCGCTCGTCCAGCAGCACGCCGGAGAAGTTGAAGCTCTTGATGACGCCGTCCACGACCGCGTCCGCCCCTTCGCGCTCACCCTGCACGCGCAGGCCGCGCCCGCGTCGCACGATCTCGTTGATGACGGCTTCAGTGAAGCGATGTTCTATCTTGTAGCGCAGGGCCTGGTTCTGGAAGGCCGGGACGGCCACGGTGCGTATGCGCGTCGGCAGTTGGTTTTTCGTCACGGGCTTGTAGCATTCCGCGAAACCCGTCACGAAGAAGAGCATGGTCGCCAACGCCATCGCGCGCCAGATTTTCTGTATCGAATTCATTTCAGGATTCTACTCCAGGACGATTAGTGCTCTGAAATTGGGCCGGCCCTACTTAAAAATCGCTTTCGCTCGCCTGCGTCTCAAGCACGCGCCACGTACCAGAAATCTATGCCGTCGGCGAGAATCTCTTCACGCTGGAAAGTGAAGCCGATTTTTTCCAGCACGCGGCACGACGCGGAGTTGCGCGAATCGACCTTGGCCAGGAGTTGCGGCAGGCGCAATCTTTCGAAAGCGTAGCGCAGGCAGGCCGAAGCCGCTTCCGTCGCGTAGCCGCGTCCCCAGTGTGAGCGCGCAAGAGTATAACCGAATTCAAGTGGCGGGCCACCATCACGCTGATAGCCCATCCCGCAACTGCCGATTAAGCGCCCGCTCTCTTTCTCCACGACGGCCCAGAAGCCGAACCCGTGCAGCTCATGATGAGCGCTCATCCGGCCGATCCAGGCGCGCGAGTCCTCTATGGTGGCGTTCGGCTGGCCCGTGCCGATGTAGCGCATCACTTCCGGATCGCTCCAGATTTTGAAGCCCTCTTCGGCGTCGTCCGGCGACCAGGTCCGCACAATCAGCCGCTCTGTCTCAAGAATAATCGTCATCGCGATTCAATGCTTAAAAGCCTGACGGCCGGGTCCAGCCGCCCCCTTTGAGCGCGTCCGCTACCCTTACGGTCTCGACCGCGGCCCTGACGTCGTGCACGCGGACGATGTGGGCCCCGTTCAGGACGGCGGCCGTGACGGTAGCCATCGTCCCGTGTAGA
>DATEMM010000375.1:0-15443 GCA_035275605.1 Pyrinomonadaceae bacterium | reverse complement strand
CTAAGCTCGCTACAGCGGTGACAAAAGAGCTCGCACTCTCACCTGGGGAAGGTAGACCGCTTCAGAGAACCCGCTGGACTCTCGTTCACAAACTTTGCCGGAGTCCACGCCACGATGACCGCAGGGGGAAAAGGGCGCGATCATCCAGGAAAGGGTCAAAGAGCACGCCCTGCGCCCCTTGACGACAGAAAAGATGTTATCAGCAAAAGGAAAAATGAGCAACATCTTTTTACAAAAAGGCCAAAATATTGATATTGCACATAAAAAGCGGCTCCAGGGCCTCATCAACTTTGGAAGCTGGGAGGGATTAACGGTTTATTTACGTTGACCAAGCGAAGTGCCTTTCAGGATTACGAAAGGCTACAGTAATTCACCTTTGCCCCTTCTACCGCCTTAGAGCATAGGCGCTTCGAGCCTGGTGGGTCGCAAACTGATGTTGTTTCAGCACCAAAGCTAGCGGACATTGGAGGGGGGTTCACCTATTATGATTCTAAGCGCAATCGCATTTTGTAAAAGAGCTACCTGCCCATCATCGGAGACGTTGCTCGCCTACCGGACGTGTGGACTGGCCGTTGAGCGGATGATTTCGGTGGCATCGCACCTGGACGAATGCGATTTCTGCGGCGCGGAGCTTCAACTGCTCACCGAGCACGCCCCTGCGGAAATAGAGGAGTGTCCCCTCTCCGACATGCCGGCGAACCTGCGCTGGCTCGCTGAGTCGCTCCTGAGCACGAACCTGCTCAGCCTGGAATCTCTGGCCGAGCCGGTTTACGAAAAAGAGCGTTTGACTCTCACGGATGCCTGAAGTCCGACGCTTCCCTCGCCCTCGCGGACTTTTCAAAGCCCTCAACAATACCTTCCTCGCAGGCTAATGGGAGCGTCTACGCCTCCCGGCGCTAGGCTTAATCTCCGTGCAGCCGGACTTGGCCGCGAATTTTCCGGCCGGGTCTGTGATTTGCAGTTGCTCGTCCGGCCAGACCTGCGGCCAGGTGTAGCCGGGTCCTTTCTTATAGGTCTGCTCCTCCCAGATTCTTTTTCCCGTCTCGTCGAAGTAAATCCTGTGCTCTAGCTGCGAGCCGTTGACCGCGCCGCCCGTGATGAAGACGAAGCGCAGCCGCCCCTGCTCGTCGTAGTAGTGCTCGAATTTGAGCGAAGAGTCTTCGGAACCGCCTTCGCTCCCGTAGAAACGCGTCTGCCCGCGCTGGTCCGTGGCGATGGTCCGCAAAGTATCCTCGTAAGGCTCGCAGTATTCGAAGGCGCGTTTCTTCATTACGAAAGCCTTGCCCGTCATGCGCGCTTTGACGGCCTGGACGATGGCCCTCACCTCTTTGATCTTCGGGTGCTGCTGCCAGTTCGCCTTCGTCACCTCGCCGCCGGTCCCCTGCGCCGCGCAAGGAACCCAGACGATGCAAAGAAACGCGACATTAATCAGAACTATCTTGAGCAGGGGGCGAAACGTTTTCTGCATGGTAAATGATCCTCGGCTTTTTGATGGAGAAGTATGGAAGAGCTTTCAACCCGACGGCCAACGCTTCTGAAGGAGCTTCAAGGAAGAGACATCCAGCATGAAGGCCAGGCCCGTCAGGACGCAGATGCCTGCGACCAGGACGACGTACAACTCGCCGCCCCGAACGAAAAGAAACGGGACAAGAAGGCAAAGGAGCACGATGGCTGCCGTGACAACCTTTCTCTCGCAGAGCAAAAAAATCAGGACCGGGAGCAGCGGCAGCAGCGAGTATATCCAGAAGATCGGCAGACAGGCCACAGAAAAATACCCGAGCAGCATCCAGGCCCTGGTCGAAGGGAAATCTTCCCCGTCAGAAAACGAGCGCCTGTTGACGAAGGCGACCAGGGCGAGGAAAAGAATCAAGGAGGCGGCTCCCACCCAGCCGCCGTAGCGGTAACTGACCAATAAAGGCGAAGCGTTGTCCGGGCGCTCTATGATGGCAATGGTGGTGTGCCGGTTCTCCTCCACGTAGCGCGGGATGGCGGCCGGATTCAAGATGGAGACTATAGATAAGGAGACGACCCAGAGAGTGGCGAAGCCCGCAATGGCCCTCCACTTTCTTCTCACCAGAAAGAGAATCATCAAGAGGGCTGGCATGTACTTGGAGAGAGAGGCCAGCCCGACGCTGACCCCGCTCCAGAACAACCTGCTTTTCCTGAAACGGTAAGCTAGCGCCAGCCCGAACATCCAGACGACCGTGACCTGGCCGAGCGAAGCGGAAGCGGGCGGCCAAAGCAGCGTGACGGGCATCAACCCCAGGGCCATCTTCCAGGAGAGGCCGTAAAAGCGATAGCCGAGAACGATCAGGGCCAGCATCAGCCAGGCCCAGGCAGCCGAGGCCAGGGGCCAGGAGAAAAAAGCTACGGGCGCGGCCAGCAGGTAAGAGGTCGGCGGGTGGTTGCTCCCGTGCCTGACGTCCCAATCAATCCCTAAGTCCCGGAAGGCCGTGCCCAAGGTCGGGTACGGGTCCGTCTTATTGGCCAGGGCGCGAACCCCCACGACCATCGCCGCGAAATCCGAAAAAGGGATGTGCCCCTTGAGAGTCGAAGAGGCGTACTTGACAGTATCGTAGTAGTCCCAATCGCTGTCCGGGTCAGGCAGCGCCAAAATCGAGATGAAGAGAATAAGGCCCGTGGCCAGAACCAGGTTATCCAGGGAGCTTTTTCTCAGCTTCATCAAATCTTTTGGCCGATTCAGGTCTTCGTCTTTCATCCCACAGGCGGATGCCAGCCGGCGCGCAGCCAATTCCGCCGCACTTCGACGGCCAATTCATTATTGAGCTTGAGAGCTTCGACGGTAGCACGGCCCGTAGGAGTGAGGCCTTCTATTCTGATTCCATCCACACTCCAGCGGAAGTGTTCGTCCCAATCGCCGTAACGAGGATTGAAGAGTTGCACGGCGTCGCCGGTGAGAGAATCCGTGGCGGAAGTCTGCGCGCCTTTATAACGATTGCACAGGCTACAAGACAACCAGAGGTTATCTTCCTCGTCGCTCCCGCCCTGGCTTCGCGGCATGAGGTGCTCGATTTCGAGAGCGCCCATTACCAGTCGTTGCGGGCTAAGACAATATCCGCAGCGATTCTGCGCGGCTTCACGTACACGCTGCCGAATTGTTTCCGGAATCTGCGGGGGCCTCATGGTCGAAGCGGTTCAATGAGTTCGCGTTGTACAGCAACGCGCAGCGCCTGGGATTTGCGAAGCAAACCGTGCTCGTAAAGACGCATCAACTCATCCAACTGCTTCTGCCCTTCTGCGTCGAGGGTGCCTTCCCGATTCCGCGTAAGCAGATCATCTAAGATAGCCTGCTGCCCTTCCGTAAGCTGCAACTCGGTCAAGGCCAGCACCTCTTTGTCAGACAACTCCTCAACAGGCAGTTCAGAGACGACCACTTCCAGCCAGGAAGCCAACACCTCCTCAACGCTCCGCTCGGTCTGCGCCGCCACCTGCGTCGCCTGGCGCACGACCTGCTCTGAAACTTCGATAGTAATTTGCTGGCTCATGCTGATTACTCTTCAAAGGTGATTATAACGCTATTGCATGAAAAGTCATGCAACCCAATTTAACCTTCAGTTCAACGCATGAACTTGCGGCGGATGGCGAGGGCGAGCAGTGCGGCCTGCAACGGGCCGAATATCGTTTCGATAATAACGAGGCTCTGCGCAGCAGTCGTGGCTGGGCGCGGCTCAGGCTTCTGGAATGTCATCACGCCGAAGCTGTATGTTAATGCACGCGACAATGACAGCGGTGCACCTATCTCATCACGCTTTGCCACTGCCAAATCGCTCTCACTCACCAATCTCGGTTCCCATCGTGCAAACCCTACCTGCGTATAAAGCAAGGTGAAGAGCAGCCACACACAAATCAACACCGCGAAGGCGCGGAGCACACGCTCGCCATAGCCACTCGCTGCCCAATACAGCCAGTATAGCCAATTCCGGTTAAAGAATCTTAGAAGTGGAAGCTTGGAAACGCGGCTCCACTGCATTGACAGCCAGCTTCGGAATTTCCACCAGGAGCCAAGTCCCGGCCACGTTTCCTGCTGTCGCGCGTACATTGACCAGTAACGAAACTTTGACGCCTCATCGTAACGATGATTCTCCTCAGCATTGACTGCGAGCTGGCGACAGGCCAGGGACAGCAGGCGGTGCGGTTGTGATAGACCTCTGCTTTTTAGAGATTCTATCTCTTTATTGATAATAGGCTGCCAACCCCACTCCACACTGATAAAGTTAAATTTGCGGGCATCAACATTGACGAACCAGTGAGGACGTAACTTGAGAGTATGAAAAACCACGCGTTCAGGTCTGTCTATCCTGGCGTGTTGGAGATTTAGCCAGGACTGCTCCCCAAAAGTCTGAGTTTCTTCGTCTCCGGAGAATTTGATGTAATCAATGATGGTTGTGAAATCAAACTCCGCGTCCGCGATAAAGGTGGTGAGGGTAAAGTCTGTCTCCCCGGCGAAGATGGCTAGTTGAAAATCTGCTTTTTCACGAAAGCTGGCATGTCTGAAATATGCCAGGGCGCGGAAGGTGGCGGAGTTGAAACTCACTTCCGAATTGAATTCCGCGTAAGTGAAATAGACGTCCCCGCCGAAGACGGCATCGCTGAAATTCGCCTGTTCGCTGAAGAAAGCGCGGCTGAACAGCACTTCACCCGTGAAGTGAAACCCCTTGAACCGCGTCTCGCCGGGAAACCAGACGCCGCGGAAATCGAATCTTTGAGCTTTGAGCCTTGCCTTCAGCGCCTCGTCGAAAGCGAACGCTTTCTCCTTGCCGGGGAAATGGAGGACGCAATACTTCTTCCCTTCTTTCTCTCCATAGTAAGGCTCCCCGACGCAGCTTTCGCGGCACCACTCATCACTCTCGCAAACAAAAGTATAATCATTGACGGATTCGTCTGTGGGTGAGGATGACATAACCGTTTCTTCAAATCGGTATTCCGCGAATCTTATCAGGCTTCTTTCCTGAGTCGGATTTGACCAGCACGGCGTTGTCCTGCTCGCGGTGCGTGCGCTCGCGCGCGGAGTGCCACTCGGCCCACTCCTGTGGGGCGTCGAAGGTCTCGCCGCCGTGGCGCGTGATGCGCTCTCGCACGCGGCACATGACGGGCGTGTTGACGCCGACGCCCGAGATGACGGCCTGCCCTTTGGTCAGAGCCGGTAGTTCGTCCAGGAGCTGGCGGCCTGCGCCCTCTACGGATTTAGCCACCGTGTCCTGGTCAATCGGGTTGACGATGCGCATGATGACCTGCGTCATGCATTGCGACAGCACGTCCTGATCCAGTTTGCCAGGGCGCTGCGTAATCAGGCCGATGCCGACGCCGAACTTGCGCCCTTCGGAGAGAATCTGCTTGAGGATGTTGGTCGAAACGACCGTCTGGCCCGCCGGCGCAAAACGGTGCGCCTCTTCGAGCAGTGTGAAGACAGGATAAGGCAGGTGGCTATCCGTCCCCACCTGCGCCTCTCCGCGCACGGTCGCCATGCGCGCCTTGTTGACGCGGCGCAGGAGCGTGGCGACGACCACCTGCTGCTCGTTCTGCTCTATGTCGGAGAGTTGAAGCACGGTGCAGCGCCCCGGACGGAAGAGCTCCGAGAGCGGGATGTGCTCGTTGTCGGAAAAGATCGAGTCGGGCCTGTCGAAGCGCGAGTCCAGACGCCAGAGCAAGCCTTCGATCGAGCTGGCGTTGCTAGACTCGCTCCGCTCGTTGCCCTCGTATTTTTGCGCCTTCACCTCGTCGCGCAAATCGTAATAGCTCCACAACTCGCGCGCCCCCCTTTCGCCCGCAGTCAAGCTGCGATATGCCTGCGACAGAAAGTGCAGCATCTTGTCCGAAGTGCCTTCGGGTAGCAGGTACTTGATGTCTGCTTCCGTCAGCGATGAGAAGCGCACTTTGATGCGGTCGTGCGTGTAGATTTTGACTTCAGGGTGATAGCCGTCCGCACCGCGGAAGTTCTCGTCCTCCTCAATCGAGCGCAAGGTGTCGTACTCGCCGTGCGGGTCCACGATAAGCACGGAGGCGCGGTTGTAAGGGCGCATCAACTCTTCGACCAGCACGCCCGCCGTGTAGCTCTTGCCCGCCCCAGTCGAAGCCAGGATGGCCAGGTGCGTCGAGACCACGTCCTTGATGGAAAGCACGACGGGCACCTCGCCCGCGCTCCTGGTCAAAAGACTTCCCAGGTGCGCCGAGCCGGTGTCCTCCACACGACGCGGCGAGAGTACGCCCGAGAGAGTTTCCGAAGAGGCCAGGAAGACAGGGTCGCCTGGGCTTGGCGGGATGCGCGGGTTGACGAAATCGCCCAGGACGCGGCTGAAGTAGCCGATCGTTTCGACCGTTATCTCGTAGAGCTCGCCGCAGTCTGAGCTTAAGCCTATCAGCGACGAGACGACCGAAGGCGGAATCTCCGGGTCCGAGAGAAAGACATCCGGGAGGTTACGCACAAGGCGGCGCGAGGTGATGTTGCCGATGATGTGCCGCTGGGTCTCGCCGTCGCGCGCCACGTAGTAGACGAATTCGCCGATGCGCGCCCGCCTGTTGTCCGCCGTGATGAAGAGATACTCGTGCGGTAATTCGCCCGGCCCTTTGACCGTGCCAGTCAGGGTATCAGGCTCGCTTGCGTTTACACTCATAGGAAAGAGATTGACGAAGAAAGATGTTGACTAAAAGCCTATGCGCGCTAGCCTCTGTTTGCGGCGCGAGTATATCACGCTGAGGGCGTGACGGGAGGGTGGCTCCGGTCCCTCCGATTGATAATCCGCTCGTCGGCCGCGGGCCATTCGATACCGAACGCTGGGTCGTCCCAGCGGACGCCGCGCCCGGCCTCCGGCGCATAGTATTCCGCCATCTGGTAAAAGATTTCCGTGTCATCAACCAGAGTCTGGAAGCCGTGCGCGAATCCCTCCGGGACGTAGAGCAGGCGGCAGTTATTTGCCGTCAGCTCCACCCCGACCCATTGATGGAAGGTCGCCGATTCGGCGCGCAGGTCTATGATGACGTCGAAGACTGCGCCGCGCGTGCAGCGCACCACTTTGGCCTGCGCGTGCGGGGACGCCTGGTAGTGCATCCCGCGCAGCGTGTGCTTGCTCTTATTAAAAGAGACGTTGCACTCGACCAGGCATGGATTCAGGCCGCGCTCCATGAACTCTCTTTGCGACCAGCTCAGCGCAAAGAAGCCGCGCTCGTCCTCGAACTTCTCGGGGTCTATGAGAAAAGCGCCTGACAGTTTCGTTTCGGTGAAATGCATGTTCCCTTGCTCGCTCTAGGAAGATGCGCTGAGGAATGTCCTGTACCAGTCAATCGTGCGCCGCAGTCCCTCGTCCGTAGTGAACATGGGTTTCCAGTTAAGGGTTTGGCGCGCGCGCTCCGCGCTCAGGTACTGGTGGCGAATCTCGTTTGAGGATTCGCTGCGCACGTCCGGCTCCAGGTCCGAATTCATCAGCTTCAAAATCCGCCCGACCAGTTCGAGCACAGTCACCTGAGTCTCGTTCGAGAAATTGAACGCCTGCCCGGAGAGTTCCGCCCTCGCGGCCAGTTGCTCGGCCAGCAAGGTGTAGACGGCAGCGCCGTCCTCCACGTAGAAATAGTCGCGCACGGATTGGCCGTCGGAGCGAATAACAGGGCGCTGCCCGCGCAGGACGGAACGAATGGTCCCCGGCACGATGCGATTCCAGTTGAGGTCGCCGCCGCCGTAGAAATTCCCGCAGCGCGTAATCACGACCGGCAGATTGTAGGTGGCCGCAAAGGACTGCGCGATGAGGTCCGCGCACGTCTTGCTCACGTCATACGGATGACGACCTTTGAGCGGCATCATCTCATTGTAAGGCAGCGTATCGTGCTCGCCATATGCTTTGTCGGACGAGGCCAGGACGATTTGCCTGACGTTGGGCGCGCGGCGGCAGGCTTCCAACAGCGCCCAGGTTCCTTTGACGTTCGTTTCGAAGGTCGAAGCGGGATTGCGGTTGGCAATCGTCACGATGGTCTGCGCCGCCAGGTGTATGACCGTGCTGATCTCGTACTCGTTGAGCGCGCGCTCCAGAAGCTCCTGGTCGCGCACGTCGCCGCGGACGACCTTCACCCGCTCGATGAGACGTGCGCGGACCAGCTCGCTCTGCGGCACCCAGTCGCGCACCAGACAGGTAACGTCCGCGCCCGAGTCAACCAGGCGGCGCACCAGCCAGCCGCCCACCAGGCCGGTCGCGCCGGTGACGAAGACGGGCCTGTCCTGCCAGAACTCCTTATTCATTCCCAAACCTTCCACGGCGCGCGCCGCTCGTGCCAGAGAGTTTCCAGGAGGCGCTTGTCACGCAGCGTGTCCACGCACTGCCAGAAGCGGTCGTGACGATAGGCCGCGAGCTGGCGGTCACGCGCAAGTTGTTCCAGAGCGTCCAGCTCCAGGCTGTCGTCGTCGCCCTTCAAATAATCGAAGAGCGCTGGCTCAAAGACCATGAACCCGCCGTTAATCCAGCCCTCGCCAATCTGCGGCTTCTCCGTGAACTCCGAGACCAGGTCGCCGTCGAAGACCAGGCCGCCGAAGCGCGCCGGCGGGCGGACAGCCGTGACGGTCGCAATTCGCCCATGCGAGCGATGAAAGTCCAGCAGGGCACGAAGGTCCGCGTCGCACAACCCGTCGCCGTAAGTCAGCATGAAGGTCTCGTCCTTGAGCCACGGTTCGAGCCGCTTGATGCGCCCTCCGGTGTTGGTCTCGATGCCTGTGTCCATCAGGTGCATCGTCCAGCCTTCGCAATCCCTCCCGTGCGGCTCGACGCTTCCTCTGGAGAGGTCGATGGTGATGCTCCCGCTCAAGGACTGGTAATCCAGGAAGTAGCGTTTGACGACCTCGCCCTTGTAGCCGAGCGCGATGAAGAACTCCTCGAAGCCGTAATGCGCGTAAGTTTTCGTGATGTGCCAGAGCAGGGGGCGCCCGCCGATCTCGACCATCGGTTTGGGCTTGAGTTCCGTTTCTTCGGCGAGGCGTGAACCGATCCCGCCCGCGAGTATCACGACTTTCATTGAGTGCTCTCGTTCACTTTCGGGTGAAAGCCCGCCTCAAAAACTACGTCAGTTGGCCTCGCGCGCCTTGAGCGCGGCCAGCTTCATCTTGAGACTCTGCCGGTTGACCCGCTGCCTGAAGTGTCGCCAGAAGAGCCTGGACAGCTTCGGCAGCAGTTGCGGGGCCGACGCAGGGCTCTCGCGCAGTGCGCCGCGGTATTGTGAATAAGCCGCCAGGTAGTAAGGGAATCCGCGCTCCTCCAGGGTTTCGGCCAGCCAGACGCGCGCCTGGGCCTTCTGGCGGCCCGTCGCCTCCGCCCCGAGTTCCGGGAAGAGCTCTGCGAGCGGATACTTATTGAGCTGCCTGCGGAAAAACTGCACGACGTCGCGCTCCCACTCCTTCGAGTGGACGCCCCTGCTTTCGTGCTCGCGGACCTGCATCAGCAGCGACGGGACGTGGACGAGCGGGAAGCGGCGCGCCAGCCTCGCCAGCATGTCCACGTCCTGCGTGGAGCGCAGCGCCTCGGAGTACGGGCCGACCTCTTCGATGCACCTGCGGTCGTACATCACGGAGTAGCAGGCGGAGCAGACGGCCCCGCCCGTCAGGATGTGCCTGAGGTTCTGGCCCTGTTCATGCCCCGGCAGCCGGTGCTCGCCGACCACCTCGCCGCGCGCGTCTATCACCTGGAGGTCCGTATAACTGACGGCCGGTCCAGAGAAGTGGCTGAGCGCGTTGACCTGATTTTCCAGTTTCGCCGGGTGAAACACATCATCGTGGCTGAGCCAGCTAATGTAGCGCCCGGCGGCCAGCCGCAGCCCGTGGTTGAACGCCCCGGCCACGCCCGTGTTGTTCTGGCGAACGTACCGGACGCGCTCGCCGTAACTGCGCGCGACCCCCGGCGTCGGGTCGGAGGAGCCGTCGTCAATGACGATGAGCTCGAAATCCTGAAGCGTCTGCCCGAGGACACTTTCAATGGCGAAGCGCAGATAGTTCTCTCCGTTGTAGACGGGGAGGATGACGCTGACGGTCGGATTGCTCATTGATGACTAACAGCCGAGTCTGACCAGAAAGGTGTAAATACCGCTCCATTGTACAGGCGAAGGATGACGCTTACAATTTGCCCGTCCACCCGACGCGAGCGCCCCGGACAACGGCCCGCCCGCCATGCGGATGCGGCCCGCCGGCGCTCAGAGGCCGAGCAGGCCGGCGAATTGCGCGCGGGCTTTTTCCACGCCGAAGTCGGCCTCGGCCCGCGCACGCGCACGCGCGCCCAGACGCTCGCCGAGATTCTTATCATTGATGAGCGTCTCGATGGCCCGAGCTAACTGCGCCGGGTCGTCCTGGTCTATGACCAGGCCACATTCGTGCTGGCGAAAATACCAGGCGACGAATGAATCCGCCGGGGCGTGAACCAGGATGGGGCGACCGGCGGCCAGGAACTCGCCCATCTTGCCGGGTGCGGCCGTTCTGACGATCTCAGGAAAGGGCGATTTAAAGGCCAGCGGAAGAAAGAGCAAATCCGCACGCTGCTGGATGCCCGGCATGGCGGAGACCGGCTCGTGCTCGTGGTAAACCAGCGGCCCGCGAATGCCTTCCTTCTCAAGGTCCTCGCGCCGCTGGGCGGTGTACAGGTGCAGCCTTGCCTTTCGACTCTTGAGCGGCTCAAGCGCCGTCAATAGATTTCGGAAGGCGTCGTAATGCACAGGCCCCACGCCGCCCGTGTAAACGATCCTGATTTCGTCATCGTCCAGGTCACCCCCCTGGCCCAGCCCGTTTCCGAGCGGCCCCTCGTAGACGGAAAGATCGCAAGCGTTGCGGATCACCACGGCTTCGAGTTGATAGCGGCGGCGGAGTTCGTCGCGTAGGAACTCGTTGGGAGCGATGACGGCCGCCGCGCCCTTCATGATTAAAGATTCCAGGCGCTGTAGGAAGCTGTTGTTGCCGAGCACGTAGGAGACCATGTGCGAGTACTGGTCTAGCAGGTAGGCGTAGAACTTCGCGCCGACCAGACGGCTCGCCAGGTAGCCGGCCGGGAAATCCAGAATCTCATTGCCGCCCGTGCAGACCACCACGGCCTCGCACTTTTCGCGCCGCAAAATTCGGGCGATGGCCCGCGCGCGTGAAAGGATTCCCATCCAGAGGTTGACGCGTTCGCGCGCGGCCCGCATCCCGAAACGATACCCGCGCGTTAGTTGAAAGGTCGGGCGAAGATGATAGTACTTGCCAGGGAGCCGCTCAGAGTAGTTGGGCTGGTCGCCTGTTTCGTAGTCCCTGACGGAGAGCAGGCAGTAGCTGTTAGGGTCCAGGTCCCTGAGCAAGCGGTGGATGATTGCTGCGTGCGCGGTCTCCGAAGGCGGCAGGATGTTGGAAATGAGCGCGAACTTCATCTTTTCTCGGGCTCCGGGCGCGCGCTTTTCAGAGCGGTTTTAGCCCGCGCGGTAGCCGAGCAGGATTTTGACCACGGTCCGGCTCACGTCCTCCGCCAAGTACTCGGGCGGAGCCGTCCACTCGTTGCTCTGGGCGAGCACGGTTCGGACGCACCGCGAAACGGCTTCGGGCTCCGCTCCGCTCAGTATGTTGCTGCCGCACTCGATTGTCTCCGGGCGCTCGGTTACGTCGCGGATGGTGACGTTGGCGACCTTGAAGATGCAGCACTCTTCCTGCACCGTGCCTGAGTCGCTGAGGACGCAGAAGGCGTTCCGTTCAAGCGCGATGAAGTCGAAGAGTCCGAAAGGCGGCTCGAACCGTATCTGCCCGCGCGACGCGGCGTCCACCTGAAAACGCTCCATCAGCGCGCGGGTGCGCGGGTGCGTGCTGCACACCACGGGCAGGCCGTACTCCTGCTGCAACCTGGTCAGCGCCTCCAACAGCGAGCGCAGACGCTCCTCGACATCGACGTTCTCGGCGCGGTGCATCGTGACCAGGAAGTATTTCCGCTCTTCCAGGTTGAGCCGCCCGAGCACGTCCGAGCGGTTGATGACATCGTCGTAGTGCTTGATGACTTCGAGGATCGGGTTGCCGGTGACGTAGACGCGGCGGCCTTCGATGCCTTCGCGCAGGAGGTTGGCGCGGCTGCGCTCCGTGTAGGGCATCAGCACGTCGCTGGTGTGATCTATGATGCGGCGATTGACCTCCTCTGGCACACGGTCATCGTAACAGCGGTTGCCAGCCTCCATGTGATAGACGGGAATGCCGAGCCGCTTGGCGATGATCGAGGAAAGGGCGCTGTTGGTGTCGCCCAGGATGAGCAGCCTATCCGGCCTCTCTTCGAGCATGACGCGCTCACACTCGGAGATGATCTTGCCGATCTGCCCGCCGAAGGTCTCGCCGTAAACGCCAAGATAATGGTTGGGCCGCCGCACGCCCAGTTGCTCGAAGAAGAGGTCGCTTAAAGACGGGTCGAAGTTCTGCCCCGTGTGGACGAGCACGTGGTCGCACAAATCGTCGAGCTTTTCGATGATGCGGCTGAGCCGGATAATCTCCGGGCGCGTGCCGAGTACGGTCATGATCTTCATGCGAGCATGTCTTCCTCGTAGACGAAGCGGTCGCCGATCATCAGCTTGTGCCGCGTGAGCAACTCGCCGACCTCCGCCTTGTTCATCAGGTTGTCGGAGGAACTGTACTCCCTGCCGAGCGTGCTCTTCTCTTCCTCATCCGAGCGCAACTCCGGAAGCATGGGCAGGATGACGTAATAGTCGCCGCGCTCGACCGTGCGGTAGGCTTCCTCCTCGGAGACTAGAATCTCGTGTACCTTCTCGCCGGGGCGGATGCCAGTCACCTTCGTCTCGACCTGCTGGTCGCCGATCAGCGCCTCGGCGATGTCTGTGACGAGCGCCGAGGGCACGCGCGGGATGTAAGTCTCGCCGGGGCGGCCCCCCTTGAGCGCAGCGAAAATGGTATCCACAGCCTGCTCCAGGCTAAGGAGGAAGCGCGTCATCTCGGCCGTCGTGATGGTGACGGGACCGCCGCGCCTGATCTGCTCGTGGAAGAGCGGGATGACGGAGCCGCGCGAGGCCAGCACGTTGCCGTAGCGCACGCAGATAAAGCGCGTGCGCGGGGCGTCCAGATTGGCGCGCACGAAGAGCCGCTCCTGCATGGCCTTCGTCATGCCCATCACGTTGACAGGCTTGCACGCCTTGTCGGTCGAGACGCCGACGACCGTCTCGACCTGCACCCCGTAGTCGCGGATCGCGCGAATGATGTTCTCGGCCCCGATGATGTTGGTCTGCACGGCCTCGTAGGGGAAGTACTCGCATGAGGGCACCTGCTTGAGCGCCGCGGCGTTGAAGACCACGTCGGCCTCGCGCAGCGCGGCGGCGACGCTCGCCGCGTCGCGCACGTCGCCGATGCGAAACTGTAGAAGCCGCTCGAAGTTGTGGTAGATGACCTCGTCGGTCGCGGTGCGCAGGCGCTGGAAGGCCAGCCGCATAGAGTGCTGCTTGGCCTCGTCGCGCGAGAAGACAGTAATCTGCCTGGGCAGCCCCATCTCGCCCGTGAGCAGTCTCCGCACCAGCACTTTGCCGAGCGAGCCGGTCCCGCCCGTCACCACCACACCTTTACCTGTTAGCATAAATCCTCCGCATCTCCTCGTAAGCAGTAGTATCACGCGCCATCCGCTCGATCATCTGCGGCCACGAGGGGGGCGTGAACCCGGTGGCCTGCCGGAACCGCGCGGCGTCAAGGCTGCGGTCACAGACGAAAGTCTCGTCCGGCTCGATCTCTATGTCCAGATTGAAAGCCCCCTTCACCAGAGAGAGGAGGTCAAACTTATTGATGGGCTCGGCGGCGACGTGCCAGACGCCGTGCAACTCCCTGTGGTCGGCGATCAGATCAGAGATGATTGCGGCCAGCGCCTCGGTCGTGAAGCCGCTGAAGACGGCGCGCTTGAACCCGCGCACGGTCTTACCCTGCTGCCCCAGAAACCACTCGACGAGCCCGTGCGAACCCTGCAACTCGCGCCCGATCATAGAGGTCCGCAGCGTCAGGCAGTGCTCGTAGTCCACCTCGCCGAGCGCCTTTGTCCGCCCGTACAAGTCTTCGGCATCCGTCACGCACGACTCCGCGTAGTGGCCGCTCCGGCCCGTGAAGACGCAGTCGGTGCTGATGTGAATCAGGCGCGCGCCCGCCGCGCCGCACGCCTGTGCCAGGCGGTGCGGAAAGAGCGCGTTGACGGCTATGCTCTGGTACGGGTCTTTGGCCGCCGCGTCCTGCTTGACGATGCCAATACAGTTTACGACTGCGGCGGGGCGGACGGCGGCCAGGGCGCGCACGACGCTGTCGAAATCCTGGGCCGAGACTTGCCCGTGCGAGCGGGAGGGGTCGAAGAGGCCGAGCCGCGAGTAGGCCGCAGGCGACTGGCGAAACGTCACATGGGCGTCGAAGCGCCCGGCCAGCGTTTGCCAGAGCTTGTGCCCAAGCATGCCGGACCCGCCGAGAATTAAGACCTTCATCGGCCTTCTGCCCTCCCCGCGCGCGGGCGCGCGTCGTGCGGCCCTACATTTCTCGAAACTGTGCCCATGACGTTTCTCTACCTGGCCCCGCTCTCTACCTGGCCCCGCCGGCTCCCTCGCCCCGCGAAGCCGGTGCCCGGCGCATGGGGCGCGTGACCGAGAGCCAGGCGGAGCGCAACCCTTTGTAAGCGGCAGGCGGGAGCCCGCGCTCCAGCATTCGCTTGACGTGCGCCCAGGCCGAATCATCCTCCATCACGTGATAGCGCCGCTCGGCCGCGGGGCTCAAGTTGCGGAAAGCCCAGATGGCCCCCATAGGCTTCTCCAGCGGCTGGTTGTCCTCGTCCAGGTCGAGGAAGTCCGGGCAGCAAATGAACTCCCACTCTTCGCCGAAGTCTTCGAACTCCCAGCCCGAGCGGTGAGTCTGCCAGTAGCCGCCGTCCATTCCCCAGCGGTCTGGCTTTTCCGGGTCCTCGTAGGACTGCGGGAAGAAGCCGTGCGGGGTGTAGACGACGATCTGGTGACGCGCCACGCGCTCGGCCTCGCGGAGCATGCGCAGGCCGTCCTCTTTCTCCAGGTGCTCAATGAAGTCCAGGGCGAAGACCGTGTCCACGGACTTATCCGGCAACATCCCGATGACCTTCTCCCAGGGCGAGTTGATGAAGACGTATTTCGGGTCGTCGGCGACCTCTTTCTTCACGCGCTCCAGGTACGGGCGGTGCGCGTCCACGCAGATATGCACATAGGGCTTTTTGATGAAGGGCTGCGGGCAGATGCCTGGGCCAATGTCCAGCACCACCTCGACGTCTTCCACCCTGCTAGCCACAACTTCGAGAGCTTCCGTCCTTGAGACGTAAGTCACACCCATAGCGTCATTCCCCCAGTGCAATCTTAAATTAAGCTTTTTGATTTCCGCGCCGGTTTTAGGTTTCGCACAGACCCTTGAGGCGGCCGACTTCAAGCCGTCGATAACCTCTTGGCCGCGCGGTCGGTTGCGGCTGTCG
>DATEMM010000374.1:0-8307 GCA_035275605.1 Pyrinomonadaceae bacterium | reverse complement strand
CTGGTGTTGTGCGGAGGATTCCTCTCTCGGCCTACTCTTCCGGCTCAGTGCAGCTCGGGCCGTGAAGGGCAGGGATTTTCTGGCTGATGACCGGATAGTTCGGGGCCTCGTCAATGTTGATCTGCGTCCAGTGCGCGTACTGCTCCGGCACGGACGTGTCCGGGAAGATCGCCTCGACGGGGCACTCCGGGACGCACGCGTCGCAGTCTATGCAGGTGTCTGCGTTGATGTAAAGGCGGTCAGTCAATTCGTGAAACGCTTCGACGGGACAGACCGCCGCGCAATCCGTGTACTTGCAATCAACACATAATTCTGTCACCACGTATGTCATCTTCTGCTTCCCTCTTTCGATTTCGGATTTGGGATTGCGGAATGCGGATTGGAAAAGACAAGTTGAGTCTTGTTCTTAAATCCGCAATCCGAAATCCCAAATCCGCAATAATTACAGTTTGCTTCTAAGCTAAATCGGGCGGCGAGTCAATAGCAATCGAAGGCGAAGGGGCGCACCCGTTTTCCGGCCCGGCCATCAGCCCTCGCCCGAGGGACTTTCAAGCGCCCTCAAGTATCGTCTGCGGCCCCTGGCCCTTTTCTACTATTGACATACTTTCCCCGGCGGCATATCGTGCCCCGGTTTTCATCCTCGCTTTTGTCCGCCTTAACCCACGATCCGCTCGACGAGGCACAACTATGAAGAGAAGCTCAAGGAGATTTCGTGCGCGCGTGATGATGGCCGTCGCCCTGGCGCTCTGCTTCACCAATCAGGGGCTGGCACAGAGCGTGCGCTTTGCCGTCATCGGAGACTACGGCAGCACGGCCCAGAGCCAGAGCGACAAGCAGGCCGAAAAGCAGGTCGCGGATATGGTCAAGAGTTGGAATCCCTCCTTTATCATCACCGTCGGCGATAACAACTACGAGTGCGGTCAGGGCTCGACCATCGCCGAAAATATAGGCCAGCACTACTGCGATTTTATTTACAACCCTGGCGCGCCCGCCGGGCAAATCTGCTCCGGACGCGCGGCCAATGATAAGACCAACTACTTCTTTCCCTCGCTCGGCAATCACGACTGGTATACGAAGGACGCCGCGCCCTACCTCGCCTACTTCACGCAGTTGCCGGGAAACCGCCGCTACTACGATTTCATACAGGGGCCGATTCACTTCTTCGCCCTCGACAGCGAATCCAAGGAGACGTGCGACGCGTCCGCCGACGAAGAAGAGGGTAAGCCGGAGTGCGGTCAGCCCTGCACCTACGAGCCCGATGGCGGCGACAAGACCTCCAAGCAGGCGCTCTGGCTGAAGGGTCAACTAAAGGCTTCGAAGTCGCCCTGGAACCTGGTCTTCTTCCACCGCCCGCCTTACTCATGCAAAGACAAAACGACGGCGCTGTGGATGCGCTGGCCCTTCGAGAAGTGGGGAGCGAGCGGCGTGTTGACCGGACACCGTCACGTCTACGAGCGCATCGTGCGCAAGAAATACCCAAACCTCCCGTACTTCATCAACGGTGTCGGCGGGACTGAGTTGTCCAAGTGCACGAAGGAGGACGAAGAGAAGAATCTGCCCTCGGCGAAGTTCGACGCCATCAGCATCGACGGCCAGCACGGGGCCATGCTGGTCGAGGCGAGCAGCAAGCAGCTCACCTTCAAGTTCTACGTGCTCGGCGGAAGCGGCGGTCAGCTCTCGGACACCTGCACGCTGACGAAAACTAAAAAGGGCCAATCGCTGAGCTGCTCTCAGGCGACCAATTAACCGGCGAGCTTGTCTGACATGATGCTGCTCCGGTCCGAGCAGAGCGCAAACGGCACGGCTTTCATTCGTCAACCCGGAGTGAAAGCAACAGCGCTCCTGGCCTGCCTAATCCTTTTCGCGTCTCCGGCCCTGGCCCAGCGTCAAAGCCTTGAATACAATCTTCCGCCCGGCGCTTTAATCATCGAGACGCAACCCATCAAACTGAACAGGTCTCTGATTCTGTGGATGCTTAATCCCAGGAGGATTCCTCGTGACGTTGCGGAGGAGCCTTACACCTGCCCGGAAGAGACCAGGGGGAATTATTATAACGGCCCGACGAGAGTCTCGCTCGTTGACACGCGAACGCGCAGAATCATCAACACAGTCCGAGTCAGGCAGGAGTATAACGAAGGGGTGGACGAGTTCGACATCCCTTACCTGATTCATTCAGGTTCCTATTACCACGTGGAGGGCGTCCCCGTAGGGCTTGAAGGGAAGCCCACCATCATGCGTCTGAGGGATTACAACGGGGACGGTCTCGCTCTGGAATTCGCTCTCTTCGACGCGCTGGCGTGCATGGGGCTTCAGACAGCCTTGATCGGATACAGTGAGCGCCGGGACAGGGTGATTCAATATAAGACTCGCCTGGTAGTTGAGGAAAAGCGTGCGCGTTCGGTTAAGATTAGGCGATGGGTGGACTACTTGTTCAGCGGGAGACCGAAAGGCGCTGGCCGCTGGCAGTACGAGGTTGATTATCGCGGCAGGGGCGGGCTCTTGGCCAAATATGAGATACGCTATAACCGGCGCGCGGAGAGATTCGAAGGCAGAGTTGCGTACACGGAAGGCGAATAGACTATTTTCCAGGATGAGGATTTTCGGATGAAGAGATGGAGCAAGTGGGGTCTGGGCCTTCGTGTAGGAGTGATTGTCGCCGTCCTGGCGGCCCTCGGTCTGACCTGGTGGCTCGCTCACCTCCGGCGCTCCAGGCAGCCCCTTCCGACCAGCTCAAGGCTTCAGGGCAGCATCCCCAACAACCACCCGATACAAAACCCAGGCGGCGAGGTCGCGACCTTCAGCCCACGCGGCTCCGTCGATCTCACAGGCAAGTTCTTCCAGGCCCTGGGCGCGAACGGCCAGAGCTGCGCGACCTGTCACATCCCGGAAGAGGCCTGGAGCATCACCCCAGGGACACTGCAACGCCTCTTCGACGAGACAAACGGCACGCACCCTGTCTTTAGCCAGCTCGACGCCAACAACCCGGAGATGGACGTCTCCACCGTGGAGGCGCGCCGCGCGGCCTACAGCATGCTCCTGACCCGCGGCGTCTTCCGCAGGGGCGGCCCTCCGCGGCCGGACGCCGAATGGGAGTTGATAGCGGTCGAAGACCCGTACGGCTACGCGAACGTTAATCGGCTCGTACACTGGCGGCGCTCCATGCCGACGATCAACTTCCCCGTCGGCAGCATCACGGTCAACTGGGACGCCGCCTCAAACATTGGCAAGGGCCAGCGCGGCGCGCTGGTCAACCTGACCAACCGCCTCTTGACGGGCCCCATGCAGGGGCCGCCCCCTCAGCCGGAGGTCGTTGACGAGATAGTTGATTTCGAAAGCTCGCTCTTTACCGCGCAGCTCACGGTGGACGGCGTCGGGCGTTTGGATGCTGACGGCGCGCGCGGCGGTCCCGAAGAGTTGTCGAAGATGCCTAAGGCCGTGGGCGATTTCGATCTCTTCACAGCCTGGGCCAGAGACCCGAACCCGAAGCGCGCGCAGATAGCGCGCGGCCAGGCTGTCTTCAACAGCATGAACGTCAGCCACAGGAGCTGCTCCGCCTGCCACACCGCGTTGAACAACGGCACCAATGAAAAGGTCTTGTTCGACGTGCGCACGGCGTCCGCGGAGGCGCGCACCCCGGACCTGCCGCTCTACACCTTCCGCAATAAAAAAACCGGCGAGACGCGCCAGTTGACCGACGCCGGATTGGGCAACGTCACGGGGCGCTGGGAGGACCTCGGCCTCTTCAAGACGCCGACCCTGCGCGGACTGGCCGCGCGCGCGCCTTACTTCCATAACGGCATCGCACGGACTCTGGAAGACGTGGTGCGCCACTACGAAAAACACTTCGGCTTTGTCTTCACGGATCAGGAGCGCGCCGACCTGGTGGCCTTCCTCAACGCCCTCTGAGGTCGTCGCTCGTTTCTCGCGCTACCCTGGCCCAGCGATCATTGACTCGGAACCAGCGCCGTCGCTAATATTCGCCGACACGAAAGGAGAGAGGATGATGCCGCCTCCCAAACGAACCAGGTATCCAGGCCTTTTAGCACTGTCAATTTACTGCCTGGTCTGGCCCGTCTACGCGGTCCTGGCCCAGGATAAAACGGCCGGTGACGCTCCCGCTGTCCAGGGCAAGGTCAGCATCTGCAAAGAGATTGATGACGACTGGAAGTGTGTCGGGCAGTCGAATCAGTGGGCGGCGGACTCACCCTTCAACGTCCTGTTCGAGAACCAGAAGCCGGTCGGGGTGGACTTCATCGGCATAGTCTTTTACAAGCAGAACGCCGACGGCAAAGACGAGGAGTTCATTAACGAGTACCAGCAGGATATCGGCGAGAAGAACACCAAGTACGCGACGGTCGGCGACAGCCTGAAGCTGCCAGCCGGGACCTACAGCGTCTACATCATCTCCTGGGGAAAGCGCGAGCTGATGATGAAGCGCGGCAACCTGACCGACTACCTCGCGAAGACAGTCCTGACCGTGAAGTGAACTATAAGACCATCGCCTTCGGTCGTAACGTTCCGCATAGCGTAAGACGCCTCGCCTAACGACTCATTCAACCGGAGCCCGTATATGCCGACTGAGCACGAAGAGCTGGTCCGATCATTTAGCTTAAGCCGCGTGACGGCGCGTTGGCTCGCGGCGCTCACACTGACCTGACCCGCTCGTCGGACTGTTAAAGGAGATGCAAAAGAGAATGCTGGAAGTGATTTTGAAAAGCTTTGAGAAGCCGGACGAGACGCGCCTGTTTGAGAAGGGCAAGCTGGAGATTGTGCGAATCGGCGGGATGACGCTCGGGAGGGCCAGCTATGAACCCGGCTGGAGATGGTCTGAGCACGTGAGCCCGATTGCGGGCACTCCTTTCTGCGAGGTCGAGCACGTGGGAATGGTTCTCTCCGGGCGCGCGATGGCGGCGATGAAAGATGGAACGGAAGTCGAGTTGGTGGCCGGAACTCTCTTCTACGTCCCGCCCGCCTCGCACGATAGCTGGGTGCTGGGCGACGAGACTTACGTCTCACTGCACTTCATGGGCGCGGAGCAGTATGCCACGTAAGGTGTTGGCGCGTTGCATTATGTGAGGCACGTTTTTAGTCGAGCACGAGGCTTTAGAGTTGTGATTACTGATAGAGTTTTGAGGTAAAATGCTGCCAGGAAAGAAGAGTCAGATGAAGGATCTATTAGTCAGGAAAAGTCCATTGCATAAGGCAGATGGCGACGGGGATCTGAAGAGTAAATCTCCCGAACACCTGCTCGGCATGATGTGGCAGCTCGCTCTCGATGCCTGGTCGTTTAAGGAAAACTTAAATGCTGAACCGAGACTTCAAAGAAATGTTGTCGTGCTTAAAAGACGAAGAAGTTGACTTCATTGTTGTAGGTGCCTACGCTCTCGCCGCACATGGGTTCCCCCGCGCGACAGGCGATCTTGATATCTGGGTCAGAAATAGTTCAGAGAATGCACAAAAGGTGATGCGCGCACTGATGAAATTCGGCGCGCCCCTCTCCGACTTATCCGAAGAAGATTTTACTGCTCCTGACCTGGTCATTCAGCTCGGCGTCGAGCCCTGCCGCATCGACTTGTTGACTGGCATCGACGGGGTTGAATTCAATAAAGCATGGCGGAGCAAGGTCAATATTACCATTGACGAGCTGGAGATAGGCATCTTGTCGAAAGAGGATCTGCTCAGGAACAAGCTGGCTACGAACAGGGATAAGGATCAGGGCGACATAGAGTGGCTGGGAAAGAATCAGAGCGACGAAGCCTAACAACTTATTCAGCCCGAGCCCGCGACAGCCGTCCTCAATATAGTCGTCTATTGCTTTCCAATCTTAACAGCCTGCTGAAGGCTCCGGGGGAGGCTCGTCATGAGCGAAGAGGAGAAGAAAGAGAAGGCGGAGGAGAAGGAGAAGCCGGACCGTTTGGAGGCTTACGTCAAGTTCGTGGGCATCATCGGCGGGCTGATCGCCGCCTTCATAGGAATCTACCAGTTATGGCAGGGCAACGTGCAAAGCGGCAGAGAGCTGCGCTGGAAGCAGGCAGAGATGGCCCGCGAGATGGTCAACAAGATGATGGCCGACGAGGGCTGGAAGGCCATGGAGATGATGGACTGGGATGACGAAGGGCGGGAGTACGAAATCAACGGCCAGAAACAGAAGATCAACGCCAACACAGTCTACTCCGCCCTGGAAAAGCATGAGAGCACAGACGAGGACCGTTACATCATTGACCGTCTCGACCGAGCCTTCTTTCTGGTCAGTCAACTGGAAGCGTCCGTGCGTTCCGACTTAATCAAGCTCGAAGACGTGCGCTTCCCCTTGAGCTGGTATGCGGCCAAAAGGATGTGCCCGCGCAAACAACTCTTCGAGGCTTACATGAAAGAGAACGCCGCCCCGGAAACGCTGGAATTCTTCCAGCGCCTGGACGAGTGGAGAAATTGTAAATGACGGCGGGGCGCAGTTACTGAGCGCAGTACTGCTCAGTGATCTTGCGGAAGTGGTAGCCCATCACGGCCAGCACGATGGCATCGCCAATCAGGTCGCGCCGGTCAGAGTAAACGCGCCGAAGAAAGCGCCAGAACTCCTTGCGCGAAGAGTCGAACATGCCCAGCCGGAAGAGCACGCGGAAGAAGCCCAGGATGTATTCCTTCTTGAAAGCTTTGGCCGGCGAGTAGCCCGTCGAGAATGTGTTCTTCAGGGAGTTGCGCACACGCTCGTAATACTCTTCGGGGCTGTAGATGGTGCGCATGATCGTCTTGTAGCCGTCAATCAGCTTCTGCCTGTCCATCTTCGGGATGAAGTTCAGCGAGGCTTCCGTGTTTGTGCCAGCGCCTTCGCTCAACAACCTGCCCTCTCGTTCGAGCCTGCGCCAGAGCTGCGTGTCGGGCAGGGCGGAGAGGATTCCGACCATCGCCATCGGGATGGCGCTCTCGCGTATGAAATCTATCTGGCGCTGGAAGATGTCCGCCGGGTCGTTGTCGAAGCCGACGATGAAACCGGCCATCACCTCCATCCCGTAACTCTGAATCTTGCGCACGCTCTCGATCAGGCTGCGCTTCGTGTTCTGGCTCTTCTGCGTCTCCTTCAAGCTCTCCTCGACGGGCGTCTCGATGCCTAAGAAGACGCGGCGGAAATTGGCACGCTTCATCAGGCCCAGAAGCTCGTCGTCGTCCGCCAGATTGACGGACGCTTCCGTGAAGAGGCGAAACGGCTGATCGTGCCGCTCCATCCACTCGCACAGGTCCGGCATCAGCCGCCGCACGTTCTTCTTGTTGCCGATGAAGTTGTCGTCAACGATGAAGAGCGGCCCGCGCCAGCCCGTGCGGTAAAGCGCGTCCAGCTCGGCCAGCATCTGCTCGTTGGTCTTCGTTCGGGGCACGCGCCCGTAAATTTCTATGATGTCGCAGAACTCGCAGTTGAAGGGGCAGCCGCGCGAGTACTGGATGGCCATAGAGGAGTAGCGGCTCATCTGCACCAGACCGAAGTCCGGGATAGGGGATTTCGTCAGGTCCGGCTTTTCGTCTGACTGGTAGATGTGCTGCGGCACGCCCATCTCCAAATCGCGCACGAACTCCGGCACGGTCATCTCGGCCTCGCCCGGAAAGAGAAAATCCGCATCGTCTACGTGCTCCATCCCTGTCGAGACGAAGGGGCCGCCGACGGCGATGCGCACGCCGCGCTCCTTGCAGCGGTCAATCACCTCGCGCAGGGAGTCCTGCTGGACGATCATCGCGCTGGCAAAGACCATGTCCGCCCATTCGAGGTCCGCGTCGCGGAGCCTGCGGACGTTGAGGTCAACGAGCCGCTTCTCCCAGGTGGCCGGGAGCATTGCCGAGAGCGTCAACAGGCCGAGCGGCGGATAGGCCGAGCGTTTTCCGGCGAAAGGCAGCGCGTGCTTGAAGCTCCAATACGTGTCGGGAAATTCCGGGTAAACCAGCAGCACCTTCATCTTCTTATTCTGCTCCGCCATCTTCGCTCGTCTCTCCATCTACAGGCCCGCGCGCGCATACACGCTCGCCCTATGAATAAAAGAGGATAACTTTCGTCAGGGGGCTTAAACGTTTACCGCTGCACTCTAGCAGAAGCGGGCCGGATGATAAAGAAGAAACCCGGTCCCGAAAGGGTCAAATAAATGGTACGACAAAAAAAGGGTCTCCCGGCAAACTTTCTGCCGAGAGACCCTCGGGCAAGAGAGCGACAGTGCCATTGAATCTCTTCGCAGCCACTGTCCTCGTCAGCGGGTGAACCGCAAAATCGTTAGCGCATCTTGATGACCGACGCCTATTCGCCGAACATCAAGTTGATTAAACGGGTCG
>DATEMM010000373.1:0-6568 GCA_035275605.1 Pyrinomonadaceae bacterium | reverse complement strand
GAATCACCCTCCATCAATTGAGGCGGCTATATATCACAGAAGGAAAGGGCGAACAAGAATTATCTGAGTAGTGTCCTAAACTAAAATCAGAAGCCCAGATAATCCGTCTGAGAGCCCCGAAGGGGCGAGATATGAAAGCCTGGGGCATCGCCCCAGGTCACAGACGGCGTATTAGATAAGCCCTGAAAGGGCGGAATACTCTATTCCGCCCTTTCAGGGCTTATTACTAATGGGCGTGTTACCTGGGGCGTTGCCCCAGGCTACTGTATCTCGCCCCTTCGGGGCTTTCGGACAGCTTTCCTCAGATCATGTTATGTAAATCAATTTAGGACACGACCAGAATTTGAGCACTCTCCCGCACACAACTCCGGGTCGGGATGCATTTAGCCTGACGCCTTCCTCTTGTCGCGCACTCCGGATAGATGTTAGATAACCTTCGGACAATTCTTCAGCCTTCGGAATTGTTGGTAGCGAGGCTGACGTCTTCCGCCAGATTCTCCGAGGGGCCGCGCGGCGTGCTAAAGCTGATTCTCTCAAGATTGTTTCAGGGCATCATAGTCCTGTTGGTCGTCTCCGTCCTGACGTTCGCGCTGCTGGCGGCGGCCGGGGGTGACGCGCTCACCTCTCTCAGGAACGACCCGTCGGTGAGCGAGGAGACGATTGAGCAGCAGCGCCGCATTTACGGGCTGGATCAGCCGCTGGCGGTGCGCTACGTGCGCTGGCTCTCAGGCGTCGCGCGCGGCGAGATGGGCGAATCCGTCCTCTTTCGCGCGCCCGTCGGCACGATTCTCCGGCCGCGCCTCTTGAACACGCTCGCGCTCGCTTTCGTCGCGCTTCTTCTGGCGTGGGCGGTCGCCGTCCCCATCGGCTCGCTCGCCGCGCGCCGCCCACGGAGCTGGGTGGACAAGCTGTGCGGCGCGCTCATCCTCCTGACCATCTCGACGCCGCGCATCGTGCTCGCTCTCGTCGCCCTCGCCGTCGCCGCGCGCACTTCTCTCAACAGCATCGGGGCCGAGACGGCCGGCGCAAACGACACTCTGCTCAACCTTCTGCTGCCAGCCTTCGTGCTCTCGGTCCCGGTGATGGCGATCTTTCTGGCACAGGTGCGCGACGGGCTGGCGGCGGCGCTTCATGAAGAGTTCGTGCAGGTGGCGCGCGCCAAGGGTTTATCGGAGAGGGTCGTCGCGCTCAGGCACGCCCTGCGCGCCGCGCTCAACCCGCTGATTACCATCTTCGGCTACAGCATCGGCGGGCTCATCAGCGGGTCCGTCATCGTCGAGCGGGTCTTCAATCGCAAAGGGCTGGGGGATTTGAGCGTGGAGGCCCTGCACAGCCGCGACGTGCCGCTGCTGATGGGAGTGGTGCTCGTCACCTCCACGGCCGTGCTCGTCGGCAATCTACTCGCCGACGTCCTGCTCAGAATCAACGACCCGCGCATACGCGAAGACGAAGCGAAACTCTCAACTTCTGCGAGGGCCTCGACGGCTTCGCCGGCCGCCTGACCGAAGAGAGCGCGATGACGAAAGACACGGCAGAGCAGATAATGGACCCGCCGCTTTCGGACGGGGAGATGCACGAACGGCCACTTCGCCAGAGCGCGCGCTTGTCCCGCGGTCTCAAGTTCGTGCGCCGCCGCAAGAGGTTCGTCGTAGGGCTCTCGATTGTTTCCTTCTTCTACCTGGTCGCAATCTTCGCGGACTTCCTGGCCCCTTACGATTACCGCTCGCAGTTGCGCGCGGAGCCCATGTCGCCGCCGAGCGAGATTCACTTCCGAGACGCGGAGGGCAACTGGCACATGCGCCCGTTCGTCTACGCGCGCCGCATGGTTGACCCGCTCCAGCGCCTCTACAGCGAAGACGCGTCGCGCGCCTACCCGCTGGAGTTCTTTGCCAGGGGCTACTCCTACAAACTCTTCGGGCTCATTCCCACGTCCAGGCACCTGTTCGGCTTAAACTCCGGGGGCGGCGCGGTGGAAGGCACGCGCGTGCAACTGCTCGGCACGGATGGGGTGGGCCGCGACCGTTTCTCGCGCCTGCTCGTGGCCTCGCGCTTCTCACTGGTCGTCGGCCCGCTGGGGACGTTGCTGGCCAGCGCGCTCGGAATCTTTCTGGGGTGCGTCGCGGGCTTTGGCGGCCGCCTGCTGGATTCCGTGCTGATGCGCGTGGCGGACGCGATGATGGCGCTGCCCACGCTGGTGCTCATCCTGGCGGCGCGCGCGGCCTTTCCGCTCAAGCTGCCGCCGCTGAACGCTGCGCTGCTGATGGTCATTATCTTCGCGCTCGTCGGCTGGGCCGAGATGGCAAGGCTCGCGCGCGGACTGGTGTTGTCGCTGCGGCGGCGTGAGTTCGTGCTGGCGGCAGAGGGACTCGGGCTGTCGAAGGCGCGCATACTGTTTCGGCACATCCTGCCAAACGCCGCGCGCCCCTTGCTCGTGCAGGTGACTCTGATGCTGCCCTACTTCCTGCTGACCGAAACCGCGCTCTCCTTCTTTGGCGCTGGCCCGCAGGCCCCGGAGGCTAGCTGGGGCAACATGCTGGCCGAGGCGAGCGACAGCAACCTCCTGCGCGCTTACCCGCTGACGCTGCTCGCGCCTGCCTTCTGCATCTTCCTCTTCGTCCTCGGCGTCAGGCTCTTGAGCGACGGGCTCAGTGCGAAAACGGGGCGCAGACACGTGTGAGCGGGCACGGGACGAAATATAGGTCGAGCTTGAGTTTGAAGCGAGCAGGGGATGTACAGGGATGGACAGAGATTGTCAGGATAAGAGAAAGAAAGAGCAGTGCTGAGCTTTGCTTTTTATCCTGTCTATCCTGTCCATCCCTGTTAATTATTCCCTGAATTGAACCACTACTGTAATAAGCGGCCCGGTTGAACCGTTATAGTGTAGGATGCGTATGCTGGTTGTGCGGCTCCTTTGCGTAAATATCGCCGGTTAAGGGAGCCTGACAAGGCCGCGCGCTCTTACCTTACTGGAGGAGAAGATGAAAAAAACTCTCTCTATTATTTCGCTGCTACTAATGGCCGCTGCGCTCGGCGGCTGCCAGTTCAACCGGCAGGTCAAGGGCTCCGGCACGATGAAGCTGGACAAGCGGACGGTCCCGGCCTTCTCCGCCGTCAAAATCTCCGGCGCTTTCGAGGTCGAGATCGTCGCGCAGAAAGAGCAGAGCCTGGAGATAGAGGGCGACGACAATTTGCTCTCCCTCGTCAAGACGGAAGTCTCCAACGGCGTCCTGCACATCAGCACTGAGAGCGGCTTTTCGACCAAGCACAAGATCAGCGTGCGCATCTCTGTGCCAACACTCGACGGCGTCGATACCTCCGGCGCGTGCGACATAGTGGCCACCAACGTCAAGAGCGACGAGTTCAAGATAGACGCCTCGGGAGCTGGCACACTGCAAGTCTCCGGCGAAACGAAGAAGCTTGACGTTGACATCTCGGGCGCGGGCGAAGTGGACGCCAAAGACCTGCACGCGCAATTCGTAGACATCAATTCGAGCGGGGCCGCCAAGGCGGACGTTTACGCCACGGAGGAGCTGACCGCAGACGTCTCCGGCGCGGGCAACGTCAACTACTACGGCGACCCGAAAGTCGTCAACGAAGACAAGAGCGGCGCGGGCTCCATCTCGAAGAGGTGACGAGAGCTAAGCTGGCACAGGCATCTTTCGCAAAACTGGTGGCGGAGGCCGCGGCGTGCCGCCTCTGCCCGGACCTATGCGAGCGAAGGGCTGTCCTTAGCGAGCGCAACGGGAATTTGAGCCCGCGCGTCCTCTTCATCGCGGAAGCCCCTGGCCGCCAGGGCGGCGACCGCACGCGCGTGCCTCTCTCCGGCGACCAATCGGGCCGCAACTTCGCGCGCTTCCTCTCCTCAATCAACCTCACGCGCGACCGCATCTTCATCACCAACGCCGTCCTCTGCAATCCGCGCAAGCCTTCGGGTGCGAATCGCCAGCCGACAAATCAGGAGATCTTGAACTGCTCGGATTTCCTGCGCCGCCAGTTAGAGGTTTTAGACCCGCCGGTCGTCGTCACGCTCGGCGCGGTCTCGCTTGCTGCGCTCAAGAGGGTTGAGTATCATGAGTTGTCTCTGAAAGAATCCGCCGGCCAGGTCTACGAATGGAACGGGCGCTTGCTCGTTCCCGTTTACCACCCGAGCCCGCAGGTGCTGGCTTCACACAGGCGCGAGGCAGCGCAGTTGCGGGACTACGAGGCAATCGCCCGGGCGCTCGGCATGACAGAGCGTTCCGCCCGTCGGGGCGGACGAAGATGAGGCGTCAAGCTCCTTTAGAGAGGTATCAAGATGAAAAGAACCCCGTTCAAGAATTCAACCTTCGCCCTGACTTCGATGATGACAGGGCTGCTGACAATCCTCCTCGCAGTGGCCGCGTTCGGCGCGCAGGCGCTCGCGCAGGAGAGTGCGCGCGGCGTAGCGGTCGGCGCAACCGGGGCCGCGAAAACTGACGCGGCAGCGACCGCCCCGAAGGTGGGCGAAGCCGCGCCGGATTTTCGCCTGCCCTACGCGACGCTGGAGAAGATTTATCTCAAGCCCGAAGAGTACATGGCGCTTTCGAGCTTGCGCGGCAAGAATCTGATCCTGGCCTTCTACCCTGCGGACTGGTCCGGGGGCTGCACGAAAGAGGTCTGCACGTTGCGCGACACCTTCGCGGAACTGGCCAAGCTTAACGCGACCGTGCTTGGCGTCAGCGGCGACTACGTCTTCTCACACCACGAGTGGGCGAAGTTTCATAAACTACAGTTCCCGCTACTCTCGGATCACGACCACAAGGTCGCGCGCCTTTACGGCAGCTTCAACGAAGCGGTCGGCTACAACAAGCGCACCATCTTCCTGATAGACAAAGAGGGCGTGGTGCGCTACGCCAACATGGAGTTCAAGGCTGGCGACGTCAATGACTACAACCGCCTGCGCGAAGAGTTGACGAAGCTCAAGTGAGCGTAGAAGTCGAAAGGCGCGGCTTGAAGCCGTCAGGCATTTGTCCCGTAAGGGCGATTGAAGAAAGCTAGTTCAGTCGTCCCTACGGGACTTCGGGTTTGTTGGATTAAATGCTTATTTTCTTTACATGACCGAAACAACGGAACAGCTCACGATTCAAAGGTCGCCGCTCGACGCCGCGCACGAAGGGCTCGGCGCGACGATGAAGGAAGAAGGCGGGTGGCGTCTTCCCCTATCTTACGGAGACGCCGGGGCCGAGTACCGCGCGGTGCGAGAGGGCGAGGGCGGTCTGATAGATTTATCTTCGCGCGGGCGAGTAGAGGTGAGCGGCTCCGAGGCCGTGCAATTCTTAAACGGCCTCATCACCAACGACGTCAAAGCTCTCGCAGAAGGCGCGTGGATGCGCGCCGCGTTCCCGAACGTGCAGGGGCGGCTCATAGCCGAAGCGCGTGTGCTGCGCTTAAGCTCTGACCGCTTCCTCTTCGACACGGAAGCCGTGACGCGCGAGCGCATCCTGAAAACCCTAGAACGCTTTACTCTCGCCGGCGATTTCCGCGTCAGGGATTTGACGATGGAGACTGCGCTCGTCTCCGTGCAAGGCGCTGGCGCTGCAAGAGTAGTCAAAGAAACTCTCGGCGAAGAAGCGGCCCATGTCGAGCGCGACCGAGTGGCTTCTGTGAGTTGGAATGATAGAGAGCTTCAAGTCATTCGGGCGACGCACACGGCTGAGGACGGGTTCGACCTGTTCCTCGGCGCGGACGACGCCGTTTCAGTCTGGGAGGCGCTTCGCTCGGCAGGCGCGCGCGCGGTCGGCTTCGACGCTCTGGAGATTCTCAGAATCGAGGCCGGGCTGCCGCGCTACGGCGTGGACATGGACGAGACGAACGTCGTGCTGGAGGCCGCGCCGGACGACGCCGTGAGCTTTACGAAGGGCTGTTACATAGGGCAGGAGATTATCGCGCGCATACACTGGCGCGGGCACGTCGCCAAGAAACTGGCCGGCATCATGCTTGACGAGGAGGGGGAATCAAGGCGCGACGATAAGGTCAGGGCGGAGGACGGCAAAGAGGTCGGGCGTCTGACCTCGGTCGCGTTCAGCCCCAGGCTGAATCGCCGGGTCAGTCTGGGCTACGTCAAATACGACTACCTCGCGCCCGGCACGCGTGTGCGCGTGGTCTCTGCGGAGCGGGAGCACGCGGGGCACGTCGAGGAGCTGCCGTTCGTGCGCGGGAGCTGGCACAGCGCCGACGCGGAGACGAACGCATGAGCGAAGAACTTCCGGCCTCCGCCGTCGCCCCGCCGCGCGACCTCGATCTGGCACAGGCGCGCCTGGCCTATTCGATTATCGAGTCACTGCTTGAGCACACGCGCGTCGTCAGCGACCTGCTCGCCCTGATGGCACAGGCGCTCGACGAAGAGACGACCAAAGCTCTGACCAACACGCCGCACTGGAAAGCCTACCTGGACAGCCGCCGCGCTCTGGAGAAGACGCGCGGCGACGTGGAAAAATTCGCCGAAGCCATGAAGAAACTCACCGGCGACGAATGATTCAGACCCCGCAGGGGTCGAATACAATAGCCAGCGTCAAATGCGCAGCACACCGCCCCTCGAATATCGTTAGAA
>DATEMM010000372.1:0-4289 GCA_035275605.1 Pyrinomonadaceae bacterium | reverse complement strand
GGTGCGAGAATCCAGAACAGGGGTTACTGCGCCGCGAGTCAGAGCGCGAGGCCGCCGGGTTCGTTGACGGCTTCCTGAAGAGCTTGCACGAGACGGTGCGCGGCAAGGTCAAACAGTACAACCGGATGCTGGGCGTGCTCTGGCACTGTTATCTCAGCCCGGACCATTCCACGCAGTTGGAAGTCGCCGCCACGCTCGGCGTCTCGGATTCTCTGGTTTCCGACTACCGCCGCCGCATCGAGCAGGAACTGCGCGCTCTCTCCTTCGCGGAGATTGAAGAAGCGCGCCGCTTCGAGATGGCCCTGCGCGAGCGCGTGCGTGCGCTGGTTTTGATCGGCGACGAAGAGGGCGTAGTAGTTTAGTCAGGGAAGCACCTGCGGGGAAGCCCTCGCGTCGCGTCAACTCAGCAGTGAACGAAAGAGCGCATTTGCCCTGCGCTCTTTCGTCATGACTTCGGGTGAAGCCTGCGCGCGGGTCCGAAGAGTTTGAAGCTGTAACGCCAGAGTGCCGAAACATGCAGAGGGGTCGTCCACAGACTGACTACGAACCCGTGACGCGTTCGCGGAGGCCGCGCCTGCTGGAAAGCGAGGACGCGGGGAGAGAGGTCTGGACGGTCAAAGCTAAAAGCTCAACCTCAGAAGCGGATAACTCAGATGCGGATACGTCCGCCCCTGACGAGCCGCAGTCTTCGAGGAAAAAAGCGCCGCTCACGTTTCTCAAGCGCGGGCACACGCTCACCTACGCGGGCCTTTTTCTCTTCACGGTCGTGCTCTACGCGCGCCCAGCGGAATTCTATCCTTCACCGCTGACCCAGTCGCTAGCCTTCATCATCGCCGTCGCTACTTTAATCGTCTTCGTGCCCACGCAGTTTTCCCTTGAAGGCACGCTCACGGCCCGCCCGCGCGAAGTTAATCTGCTCCTGCTCTTTTGCCTGGCGGGGTTGATCTCTATCCCGCTCGCCACCGGACCCGCTTACGCCTGGGCCGCTTTCTCCGACACCTTCATCCGCTGCGTGGTCATCTTCATCGTGATGATTAACGCGGTGCGGACTGAGGCGCGCTTGAAAGGGCTGCTTTTAATCGCGCTGGTCGTCGGCATCTGGCTGAGCGTCGGCGCGATTAACGATTACCGTCTGGGGTTGGCGACCGTAGAGGATTACCGCGTCGGCGGGCGCGGCACCGGAATCTTCGGCAACCCCAACGACATGGCGCTCTTCCTGGTGACGATAGTGCCCGTCGCCATCGCCCTCTTTTTCGGCACGCGCGGCCCCATCCGTAAAATCCTTTACGCCGCCTGCGCCCTGCTGATGATGGCGGCCATCGTCCTGACCTACTCGCGCGGAGGCTTTCTCGGCCTGCTCGTCGCGCTCGGATTCCTGGCCTGGAAACTAGGGCGGCGTCACCGCCTCAGCATAGGTCTTTGCACGCTTCTGATTTTCGTGCTGCTGATAGCGCTTGCGCCCGGCAACTACACTATGCGCCTGCTCTCCATCTTCGTCCCGAGCCTGGACCCTGTGGGCTCGTCCAGCTCCAGAAAGGCCGAGCTGCTGAGGTCAATCCAGGTCGCCGTCAACAACCCGGTCTTCGGCGTCGGGATGGGAAACTACGCGCCGTTCATGTCCGTTAGAGAGCACGTCACGCACAACACCTACACGGAGGTCGCGGCCGAGATGGGCATGGCGGCGCTCTGCCTCTACGTCATGTTCGTCGTCACCCCCTTGCGCCGCCTCGGGCAGGTCGCGCGCGAAACTTTCGGGGCGCGCGAGAATTCACGCTACTACTATCTGGCCGTCGGCCTACAGGCGTCGCTGCTGGGCTACATGGTCAGCAGCTTCTTCGCGTCGGTGGCCTATCTCTGGTACGTCTATTACCTGGTGGCCTACGCCGTCTGCCTGCGTCGCCTCTACGAATCGGAGACGGGCAGAATGGTCGTCGTCGAAAAGAAGAGGGAGCGGAAGCAGAGAGAGGGTCGGCGCTCCGCTTTGCTGGAGAGTGAAAGCGCCTAGCTGAACTATCTTTGAGCATGAGCCTGAGACTCCTGGCACAGATTATCTTCTGGTCGAGCGCGGCGGCGCTCCTCTACACCTACGTCGGTTATCCGGTGCTGGTGGCGCTGGTCAGCCGCCTTCGTCCGCGCGCCGTGCGCCGGCAGGAATGCGAGCCGAAGGTGAGCGTCATCATCACGGCCTACAACGAGGAGCGAGACCTCAGGGCCAAGCTCGAAAACACGCTCGCGCTCTCCTACCCGCCGGAGCTTTTAGAGATCATCGTCGCCTCGGACTGCTCCAGCGACCGGACTGACGAGATAGCACGGGAGTTCGCCGCGCGCGGCGTGCGCCTGCATCGCCAGACGGAGCGTTTGGGTAAGACCGCGGCGCAGAACGCTGCGGTCGAATTGGCCCAAGGCGAAATCATCCTCTTTTCCGACGCCACGACTCTTTACCAGCCAGATGTGCTGCGCGCCATGATGCCGAGTTTCGCGGACCCGACCGTGGGCTGCGTGGCGGGCCGCCTCGTCTACGTTGACCCGGAGGACACGAGCGTCGGGCACGGCGCGCGCTCCTATTGGGGCTACGAGACTTTTCTGAAAAGACACGAGAGCCGCGCCTGCTCGCTCATAGGCGCGTCGGGCTGTCTCTACGCCGTGCGCCGCTCGGCCTACGTCCCGCTCTACCACGAGGCTTGCAGCGACTTCATCATCGCGACCAAGATGGTCGAGCAGGGGTTGCGCGCGGTCTACGAGCCGGGGGCCGTCTGCACGGAGGAGACGAACAGGCGCGCCGGTAAGGAATTGAAGATGAGGGTGCGCGTCATCGCGCAGACCTTCACGGACCTCTGGCGGCACCGCCGCATGCTCAATCCCTTGAGGAGCGGCTTCTACGCCGTCGAGCTTCTTTCGCACAAGGTCATGCGCTACCTGGTGCCCTTCTTCCTGATTCTTATTTTGGCGGCATCAGCGGTCCTCGCGCCCGGCTCGCGGTTCTACCTGCTGGCTCTCGTCGCGCAGTTGGCCTGCTACGGGGCGGCGCTCCTTTCCTGGGTGCTGGAGCGCGCGGGCGTGCGCAGCCGCCTGCTCTCGTTGCCGCAGTATTTCGTCCTCGCCAACGTGGCATCGCTCGTGGCCTTCTACAAGTTCCTGCGCGGGGAACGCTACGCGCGCTGGGAGCCGATTCGCGAACAGGCCACCCCGGCGAGCGCCGCCGGGGAGGGGAGTTTAGGTGTGGTGGGGAAATAGCCACGGAGGCACTGAAGACACAGAGAGAAAAAGTAGATGAAGAAAGCAGTCAAAACAAATTCCTTTTCTGATTTCTCCGTGTCTCTGTGCCTCTGTGGCTAATCGCTGCTCGAAGAAAAGATAACTGAGATGTGTGGCATAGCCGGTTTTATCGTTAGCGACGGACCTGACGGCGGGCACGAGGCGGACGCGCGCGTGCTCGACCGAATGTGCCGACAAATTGCTCATCGCGGGCCGGACGACCAGGGCACGATGGCCGAAGGCATGGCCGCGCTGGGTATGCGCCGCCTCTCCATCATAGACCTGGCGGGCGGCCACCAGCCCATGTCAGGCTGCGACCCCGCGCTGGCCATAGTCTTCAACGGCGAAATCTACAACTACCGTGAATTGCAGCCAGAACTCGAAGCGCGCGGGCACAAATTCAAGACGCACTCGGACACGGAAGTCATCCTCCATGCCTTTGAGGAGTACGGAAGCGAGTGTGTCCGAAAGCTGCGGGGGATGTTCGCCTTCGCCATCTGGGACGCACGCCGCCGGAGGCTTTTCATCGCGCGCGACCGCGCCGGCAAAAAGCCGCTCTACTACACGCTGACCAGAGGCGGCACCTTCATCTTCGGCTCGGAGCTGAAGGCGCTTCGCGAGCATCCGGAGTTTCGCGGCGAGGTGAACCCGGAATCCCTGGACGCCTATCTAACCTTCGGCTACGTCCCGGCCCCGCTGACCATCTACCGCGACGTGCTGCAACTGGAGCCCGGCAACTTCCTAAATTTTTCCGGCGGGAAATACACGACGGAACAATACTGGGACTTTCCCCTGCGCACGGAAGAGGAGAAGCCGACGCCCGAGCGCTCAGAGGATGATTACCTGGAAGAGCTTTCGGGTCTGTTGGACGAGGCTGTGCGAATCCGCCTGGTGGCAGACGTGCCGCTGGGGGCGTTTCTGTCCGGCGGGGTTGATTCTTCAACCATCGTCGGCCTGATGGCGCGTCACACCCCGCAGCCCGTCAAGACCTTCTCCATAGGCTTTCACGAAGACAGCTACAACGAGTTGAAGTA
>DATEMM010000371.1:0-5156 GCA_035275605.1 Pyrinomonadaceae bacterium | reverse complement strand
GCGGCTTCCAACTCGGTCGCCATCTCGGCCAGTTGAAACTGCACGCCCTGAAATTCGTTGACAGCTTTGCCGAACTGCTCGCGCTCGCCCGTGTAGCGGAGCGCCGCGTCGAGCGCGCCCCTGGCAATTCCGATCATCTGCGCGCCGATGCCTATGCGCCCTTCGTTCAGAGTCTCGATGGAAACTTTATAGCCTTTGCCCACCTCTCCCAGCACGTTCTCCTTCGGCACCACGCAATCTTCCAGAATCAGCTCGGTAGTGGACGACGCCCGGATGCCGAGCTTGTTCTCCTTCTTCCCGACCGAAAACCCTGCAAAAGTCTTCTCGACGATGAAGGCAGTGATGCCGCGATAGCCCGCCTCCGGATTGGCATTGGCGAAGACGACGAAGATTTCCGCCTCCAGCCCGTTCGTGATCCAGAGCTTGCGCCCGTTGAGGACGTAGTGGTCGTCACGCTCGACGGCGCGCGTGGAGAGCGCGAAGGCGTCAGAGCCGGAGCCCGCTTCGCTCAAGGCGTAGGCTCCGACCCGCTCACTGACTAGCTGTGCCAGATACTTCTTTTTCTGCTCCGGATTTCCCCAGCGCAGAATGGCGTTATTGACGAGCGTGTTCTGCACGTCCACAAGGACGCCCACCGAAGGGTCAACGCGCGAGAGCTCTTCGACGCCGATGATGGCCGTGAAAAAGCTTGCGCCCGCGCCGCCATACTCCTCCGGCGTCTCAATGCCCATCAGGCCAAGATCGAAGCACTGTTTGATGAGCGCGGGGTCTAGTTTCCCCTCCTCGTCCATCCGTTCGACGCGCGGGCGCAGCTCGCCTTCGGCGAACTCGCGCACGCTCGCCCGGAACATCTCTTCGTCTTCGGAGAGCACGGTTAAAGGGTGCGTTGTCGGGTGCTCAATCGTCTGGCTCATATCTTAACTCTTAAATAATTTCTGGAATTGTTTTGACCCTGTAGCATCGCTCAGAGGCGCGCCTCCGGTCAACCCGCGAAAGCGTGAGACGGCCGCAAGAAAGAGGACTGAAAGTCTCTTCTTTCATCCGCGCCCCACTTCACTTTATGACAGTCGTCGGAGGAAAACTGCTGCGGGGCGGAATTCCGTGCTGCCGCGTAGCCGTTTTCGCGCGGCCCCCAGGCTGGCACAGCCGTTGCCAGGTTGAGATTACCGGCGCGATGGCTTACTCTTTCTGCTCTTATTTTGCGGCGACTGCCGCCGAAGCCCGCACGTCCCCTAACGAAGGTCTTGAATTAGTGAAAAGCTGCCCCGTTTGCCATCGCACATACGCCGACGAAACCATTGCTTTTTGTCTGGATGACGGGGCAGTCCTGTCCGCCCCGTCCGACAACGAGCAGGCGACGCTCGCCCTCTCGGACCCGGTTCCCTCTCCGACGAAAGAATCAACGGCACCCGAGAAGAAAGCCGGGTCGAAGAAGCTGACGCCCATCGGCATCATCTTCGCCCTGCTCGGCCTACTTCTCTTCGCCTATTTCGTCTGGAAGTCGGACACGGGCGAGATTACGCGCGGCATTAAGAATCTGGGCGCGGGCTTCCTGCTCGTCCTGGCCATCTCCGCCATCCGCTACGTGGTGCGCACGCTGGGGTGGACGCTCTGTTTTACGGGCGAGCAGCGCCTGCGTTTTCGCGATGCGTTCCGCGCCTACATCGTCGGCGACGCGATGGGGAATCTGACGCCGCTCGGGCTCGTCGCCAGCGAGCCGACGAAGGCTGCGCTCGTGCGCGACCGCGTCCCGCTCGTCGTAGCCATCTCAGCCCTGGCTGTCCAGAACCTCTTCTACAGTTTGTCGGTCGCCCTCTTCATCCTTTCGGGCATAGTGGCGCTGCTCCTTAGTTTCCCACTGACGCCCGGTCTCAGGCTGATGAGTCTGATCTCGCTCGGCGTCGTCTGCGCGATCATCCTGATCGGGTTCGTCATCTATCGCATGCGCTGGAAGTTCATTTCCGCCGCGTTCGAGCGCCTGCGAAGGAACCGCTTCGGGCGGCGCTTCCTCAAGGAGAAGCAGAAGGAGAGCACGAGCGCGGTTGAGGACACGCTCTACAACTTTTACTCGCGCAACAAGACGCGGTGCGCGCTCATCATGCTGCTGGAGGTCTGCTTCCACCTGGCGGGCGTGCTGGAAGTCTTCGTTACGCTCTCTTTCATCAGCGACGTCCAGCCCACTTTCATGGCCGCCTACGTCCTCGAATCCGTCAACCGCATCATCAACGTAGTTTTCAAGTTCGTACCCTTGCGCGCGGGCGTTGACGAGGCCGGGTCGAGCTGGGTGACGAAGGTCCTCAAGTTCGGCGTGGCGACGGGCACCACGCTCGCCATCATACGTAAGGCGCGCGTCATCTGCTGGACGGCACTCGGGGTCGCCTTCCTCGTCCGGCGGGGGTTGTCAACACAGGCCCTCGCGGAGGAAACTCAAGAGGTGATGGCGGAAGAGCTGGGCGCGCCCGTCGCGCGCGTGAGCGAGCCCGGTTAAGCACTCAGAGTTGCTCGCCTCCGGCCGCTGCCGGAAGGGCGAGGGCACTGGCACAGAGAAAAGGGATTCTTGTCGCACTCAGTCGAAATAGATTCGGTCGAAGCGCTCGTCGCCCCGAAAGTCGTGCCGCGCGGCAGCGCCTTCGCGCGTGAGCGCGGCGTGATCCTGGCCCTGGCCGCGCTCGTCCTGCTCGGCTTCGGCCTGCGCATCAGCGGCGTCAGCTCCATCGGGTTTGCCGAAGACGAGATCAACAAGCTAAACGCCGTGCACGCCTACGAGCAGGGCGACATCCGCCCGAACGCCGAGCATCCGATGCTGATGAAGGCGCTGATGTTCGTCTCGGTCCAGGCGCAGCAGGCGTGGAACGCGCGCTCCGCCGCGCAGATCAGCGACGAAGCGGCGCTCAGGTTTCCCAACATTCTCTTCGGCGCGCTGACGGCCATCCCGCTCTTTCTCCTGACGGCCGCCTTCTTCGACCGCTGGACCGGACTGCTGGCCGCTGCGCTCTGGGCCTTCGGCGTCAACGCCATCACCTACAATCGCATCGCCAAGGAAGACACCCTGCTCGTCTTCTTCATGCTCTTCGCCTTCTACTTCTACGTGCGCGCCAAGCAGGTCGGCTGGCGCGAGTCGAAGACGAAGAAACGCAGCTACATCCTGAGCGGAGCCTCGTTCGGGCTGATGTTCGCCTCGAAATATTTCCCGCACTACTTCGGGCTGAACATGCTCTACCATCACTACTTTCGCCTGCGGCAGAAAGAGCCCGGCGAGCCTTCTGGTAAAACGCCTCTCTACTTCTATCTAATCGCCGGACTGGTCTTCCTCCTGGCGAACCCCGCCGTGCTTTTGCCGCAGACCTGGGCCTATCTGGACGCTTACACGAGCGGGCAGCTTCTCTCGCACACGGGCTACCTGATGGGCGACGAGCTTTACAAGAACACCATGGCGGGCACGCCCTTTAGGGGAACGCCCGTCTATTTCTACGTCCTGTTCCTGTTGACGAAGGTGCCGCTGCCCGTGATTCTGGCTTTCGTCGTCGGCCTGGTTCAGTGCTTCCGGCGCTGGCGGCACCCTGGCCACGCGTTCCTGCTTTTGATGTTCCTGCTCTGGATCATCCCTTACTCGCTCGTCGGGGCGAAGTGGCTACGCTACGCGCTCTCCCTGATGCCCTTCGTCTACATGATCGCGGCGGTCGGAATCGTCTGGCTCGTCCGCATGGTCGCGGCCCGCTTCAAGTCCTCTGCGTCCGAGGGTGCGCTCAAGATTACAGGCGCAATCGCGCTCGCCCTTTTCGTCGCCTGGCCCGCGTGGACAGCCTACGCCAATCGCCCGCACTACGCGGCCTATACGAACGCGCTGGGCGGAGGCCGCGCCGGCTACTTCTTCCCGCACGACGAGTTCTATGACGACGGCCTGCGTGAGGCGATAGAGTTTGTCTGCAAGGCAGCGCCGCAGGGAGCGACGATTGTCCACGAGACGCCGGGCGTCATCAATTACTACCTGGAGAAGTTCGGGCGCACGGATTTGCAGTCGCGCGTGCTCTCCGACCCGCAGTTCAACCTGGCGGACGCGCCCGCACCCGCTTACGTCATCCTTCAACGCGGGCGCACCTATTTCGAGAACCGCGAGAAGATGAAAGAGATCAGGGAGCGTTTTCGAAAGGTCTACGAAGGCGTCGTCCAGGACGTGTCGGCAGTCGAAGTCTACACGCAGTAGCCCCTAGCATCAGGGCAGCTCAGGAGAGCCAATCAATGAAGAAAAGAAGACGGGGCGTCGCTGCGGCGATGGCCTCGATGCTGTTTGTCTCCCTCTTCTTGATGGAGCCCGGAGAGGCTCTCGCCTGGGGCGAGCACGGCCACAAGCTTTCGGGCCGCGCCGCCGCCACACGGCTCCCGAAAACGATGCCGGACTTTTTCCGCAAGGCTGCCGACCAGTTGGAGTACCTCAATCCGGAGCCGGACCGCTGGCGCTCAAAGGTCATGAAGGAGATGAACGAGGCTTTCTCCTACGACCACTTCATAGACCTGGAGATGGTCCCGCCTGCCGCGCTCGATGCTGAGGACCGCTACGCTTATCTCATCGCGCTCTACCAGGCGGGAATCAAGCAGCCGGAAGTGGCGGGACTTCTGCCCTTTCGCATCCTGGAACTCTACGAACGCCTGCGGGCAGAGTTTCACCTCTGGAGAAATGCGCGGGACAAGCGGACCAGGCGGTGGATAGAAGGGCGTATTCTCAACGATGCGGGCGTGCTCGGCCACTACGTCAGCGACGGCGCGAACCCGCACCACGCGACCATACATCACAACGGCTGGGACAAGAACACCCCGAACCCGAACAATTACACCGCCGACGACACCTTCCACGGGCGCTTCGAGAGCGAGTACGTCGGCACGCACATCCGTCTCAACGACCTCCTGCCCTTAATCGATCCCGCGCCGCGCGTCATCGAGAACCCGCGCGCGGAGATTATCGCCTACCTGAGAAAGAGCAACAGCCTGGTCGAGCGGCTATACCAACTGGACAAGCAGGCGAAGTTCGACAAGGAGACGACCGCGGCGGAGAACAAGAGCTTCACCGTTGACCGGCTGGCCGCCGGAGTGGAGATGTTGCGCGCCCTGTGGTGGACGGCCTGGGTCAGGAGCGAGACTCTGAATTAACCGACGGGATT
>DATEMM010000370.1:0-5555 GCA_035275605.1 Pyrinomonadaceae bacterium | reverse complement strand
TCGACATAGAGATGTGCGGGGCGTAGCCTATGTGAATTGCCGAGCGAAGACTCGCGCGCAAAAAAGCCATCAGGAGCGCCGCCGGCACGCCCTTACCCGACACGTCCGCGATGACCATGCCGATCTGGTCTTCGTAAATGCTGACCCAATCGTAGTAATCCCCAGAGACCTCTTCGGTCGAGAAATTCCAGGCGCAGATGTCGAAGCCTTCGACTTGCGGGTCATCAGCCGGGAGGAGTTCGAGCTGAACCTGCCGGGCGACCTCTAGCTGCCCTTCGATACGCTTCTTTTCAATCAACTGCTCGTGCAGCATCACCTTTTCGATGATGATGGCGACCTGCGAAGCCAGGAGCATCAGCACTTGCAGGTCGTCTGACGTGTAAGCGTTCAATCGGTCGCTCTCAAGATCGAAGACGCCTATGACCTCTTCGTTCGAGATGATGGGGGCGACCATTTCGGAGCGCGTCTCCTCGCGCGCGTTGACGTAGCGCGGGTCCGCGTGCACGTTTGGCGAGATGACAGGCTCACCCGTCAGGGCGACGTGCCCGATGATTCCCTCGCCCATCTTCAGCCGCAACTCCACCAGATCATCTATGTCGTAGCCGCGCACCGCCTCTGTATGGAAAGCGCAAGGTTGATTCACCGTGCCACGTGAATTCAGAGTGCTGCACTTGAGGATGTAGATTCCGGCGGCGTCGTAGTGGATCAGGGAGCCGAGCGTGTCCATCACCAGGTTGAGCACCTCTTGCAGATCGAGCGACCGGCTGATCTTTTTAGTGATGTCCAGCAGCAGACGCAGCTTGTCCGTGACGGTGAGTTCCACCGCCGGGGCGGTCGCTTCTTTTACCTGCTCTATCATAATCGGTCGGCGCGGGCTAACTCTCCCGTAGTTCCCCAAAACGCGGGCGCGAGGCCGCATCAGATTATAAACGATGAAAGCTGAACGCGAAACGTCGGGGCCGAAAAGCTGTTGTTCTTACGCCAATTCACTCGCCGGAGTTCAACCTTTCCACGGCCCCCTCGGTCAGGAGCGTGAATTCGAGCGCGGCCGCAGGCTTGTGGCAGAAGAACTCGTTGACGTCCGAGGGCAGTTCGAGCCGGGCGAGCTGCATCCCGCGCGCGGCGAACATCTCGCAATAGCGAGCAGAGGCGCGCTGACCCGCGGAATCGCCGTCGAGCGCTGCGACAACGCGGAAGCGTGCCAGGGGCGCTAGCCATTCTTCGCGAAAGCCGCCAGCGCCAACCAACCCAACCGCCGTGAAGCCGTGGGCTGTGAGCGTCAGCGTGTCCGTGAAGCCTTCGACCAGGTAGACCACCTGGCCGCTCGCCAGGTCCCGGAGCGCGTCCACGTTGTAGAGCGAGGGGACGGAGCCGCGCATGTTGTGCCAGCGCGGCTCCACGCCCGAGGCGGTCGTTCTGGCCTGTAGGTAGACTGCGCGCCCCTCTACGTAAAAGGGAAAGAGCAGGCGATGACGATAAAAAGTTAAATGCGCCTGCGCGTTGAAAAGCCCGCTCTGCTGCAACTCATCCAGAATGAAAGCGTCCAGCATCGCGCGCATCACGCGGCGGTAAGCCCTTCGCGGGAAATAGATCAGCCCGGCGCGGCGCATGGTGCCCGCGTCAATCCCGCGCCGCGCCAGGTAGCTGCGCCCTTCCGTCTGCTCCTCCTGTCCGCAAATCTCCAGGAACCGCTCGCAGATGGTCGTCATACGCTCCGTCGCCAGCGGTTCCGCCTCCTGCTGCTCTGGCGCTTCGCGGTCAGGCGCGGCGCGGACAGCGAGCGACGCTTGCGGACGCTGGCCCGCTGTGCCAATTCCCAGTTCATCAGCCAACTCCCGCACGGCCTGAGAGAAGGTGACGCCGCGCATCAATTCGTAGAAGCGAATGGCGTCACCGCCCTCGTCGCGCGAAAAGCAGTGAAAGAGGCCGCGCCTGAGATCAACCGAGAGGCTCGGGTGGCCTTTGCCGCTGTGAGAGTGTGCCGGAATCGGGCAGAGGGTTTGCAGACGCGAGGCTGAAGGGCGGCCATCCACGCAGTAGCGCAGATAGAACGAGCGGTAATCCAGGCGCGACTTAATCTCTTCGCTCAAACGACGCAGCCGCGACAGGTTTCGACCACTCTGTTCCATGCTTTTCGGGAGAAAGACCGGGGACCAATGAAGTGTTAATGAAGAGGCATTATAGCTTTCACCTTTGCCTGCCGTTTCCGACCCACTGCTCGCGGCGGCGTATCTCTTCCGGGTGTCGCAGCTTGTATTCGGCCCAGAGGCGCGACACCTTCATGCGGTATTCGACCAGCTCCCGGCTGACGTTGAAGTGCTGCGCGACCTCTCTGGCCGTCTTGCCCCTGGAGACGAAGCGCTTGAGCGCCTGGAAGGGGACGAGCGCGGCGGCGCCGACGGCGTAGGCGGCCTCTTCGTCCTCCTCGTTGTAATCGCGCGAGACGGTCTTGCCGCTTTTGTCTTCGGCGACGATGTGCAGGCGGTTGGCCTTGTGGCCGAGGAAGACGTGACAGACCTCTTCCATCAGGGTCGCGTTGTTGCGCTGCGCGCCGTGCTTCGGATTGAGAATGACTAGCCTCCAGCCGTTTGGCAGCGGACGCGAGGTCGTGCCGCCTGACCAGGAGTTTGCGCCTTCACCCAGAAGGTGCATGCGTGTCTCTTCGGAGAGCCCCTTGATCTCGTCGAAATTGATGACCATCAGGCGCGCGAAGTGAGCGAGCGCGAAAGGATCCAATGGCTCATCCCCCTGAACGCGCGCGAAATCCCGCAGTCCGAGCGCACGCAACTCGTACTGCCGCCCCTTATATGTGGGTGGGAAGACCGTTTCATCCACGAACTGGATTATACCTTGCCTGCGACCATTGTGCTCAATCGGAGTTTGGTAGCGAACTAGAGAGAATCAAGCTTGATTATATCTTCAAACGAGAACACGCTTAGCCCTGCCGGAGATAAGGAACGCTTCCCTTCTTTGGTTTAGACATAGGATTTTGATTCGATTATTTCAACAACTTGGCCGAGTACGCAGAAAACTTTTCGTCAGCAGTTACCAGCGTTGCGTCTTCGACTATGCTTTGGGCAATTAACAAGCGATCAAATGGGTCTTTATGATGAAGCGGTAAGGAGTCCAACGCGAGAACGTGCGACAACTCGATAGGCAGAACTTGCAGGTCGTTGATTTCTTGCTGCCCTTCTATTAACTCTTTCAATGGCTGGCCAAGCTTCAACTTACCTAATTGAGTCTTTACCTGCATCTCCCAGACACTGGCGACGCTTAAAACCAGACCATTCGTTTCATCTTCCAAGGCAGACAGCTCGACTGGCGACAATTTTTCCGGCGCGTTCGCCCACCAGATGAAGATGTGAGTATCAAGCAGGAGTTTCATTCCTGACCGTTCCAAAACCCATCCGGCAAAGGCTCGTCGAAATCATCGCTCGTCCAGATTTTCCCTCTGCTCAAGCCAGCAGTGCGCTTCTTATTTTTAGGCGAGACTATGGGGACCAGGCGCGCCAACGGCTTTCCTTCATCGGTAATAATGACTTCGTTGCCCTCTGAGGCGAGAGCCAGTAAGTCCTGTAACCGATTTTTGGCTTCGTCTATGCTCACCGTTTGGGTCATAACAGAATCTCCTTGGCGTCTCAGTATATCACCGGCAAGAATAGCGCGCCCAACAATGAACTAGGCGCTCAACTCACTATGAGCCGAGCGCCTAATGAACTTCTCAGACCTGAAACCTGGTTTCGCTTATTTCCTGCCTTTGCGCCCGCGCTCCTCGCCGGGGTGGCTGAACTGCGTGTAGGCGACGCGGAACAGTTCCGACAATGCCTTGGCCGTCTCCGGCGTGAGGTTGCGGTCGGCGCGCAGGTGCGCTTCGACGATCTCGGGCGTGGATTCCTGCGGGAAATAGACGACCGGGTGAACCTCATCAACGCCGTCGGCGCGCGCACTCATGATGCGCTCGACCGGCACGTTGAGCCAGGCCGTGAGACGCGCGATGTTGTCCGCGTCCGGCTTACCCGTTCCGTTCTCTATGCGCGACAGGGTCGAGGCTGAAACGCCCGTTTCATTGGCCACGTCGCGCAAGGAGAGCCCGGCGTCCTCGCGCTTGCGCCGGATGGCGCGCCCCAGCTCCATAGTGTTTACCAAGCTTTTTCCAGTAGAATTTGCCATTTTTGGCCTCCTTTTGGCGCTCATCCCCCTCTCCTAAAGACAGGGGTGCGCCCCATTACCTCCCAGACGATACCACAGGAAAATTTTAGTTGCAAGACTTTGTTTTATACTTGCAACAAGCCGGGAACAATGGTACACTGTTTCACGTATGAAACAGCAGGTTGCAATCACCTGTGAGAGAAGAGGGACAAGGGTCGTGAGTCAAGATTACATCTGGGAGACGTTCGACAGCCTTTTCAAGACGGTGCACCGTCAGGCGGGGCGCGTGGAGGAGTTGGAAGCGCGCGTCGTTGACCTGGAGCGCCGCTTAAACGAGCGCGCTTCGGCCGAAGGGCAGAAAGCGCCTTACGAGATGCCCGCCGAGCGCGCGGCCTAAAGGATTTTGGAGGTAAGAGCAATGTCAAACACGGCAGTAGCAACCGACCGGAAAGCGCTCATGCGCGACAAACGCGCCCAAGGCATCGCCGCCATGGGCCTGGTCACGCGCGAAGGCGACCGCTTCAATGTGGCGACCCCTTCCCTGCGCGGGCGCACAGCTAAATACGAGGTCTGGCGCGACGAAACGGGCCGCGTGCGCTGCTCTTGCCTGGAGTTCGAGGAGGCCGTCTCGCAGGACTCCACTTTCCGCTGCGAGCACATTCTCGCGGTCAAGCATTCGCTTCTGGCCAAAAATTCAGAAGCAGTAACCAGGCAGTCCCCAGCAGCGCCCGCCGCTTCGGCGAGCGACGCGGAGGCTGTGCCCAACAAAGACGCAAACGCATCCGAGAAGCGCGAGACACGTAAAGGCGCGAAAGCGCAGGCCGCTGTCCAGAGCTTTGAACGGGAGCAGAACGAGCCCGCAGAGGCGAAGACGGAGATAGAAATTTCCGCCCCGACCTCCAACGTCCGTTCGCTTGCGAAACACACAAACACCGAGGAGCAAGAGATGAACAAGAAACAGGACAAAATCGCTATCGCACAGGCCGCAGGCAGTGAAGAGTTGGCGCTCGCGGCAGAGCCCGTAGCGCCCATCATGCCGCTGGCCTTCACCAACACCCTGCGCGCGCTCAAGCAGCAGGTTGACCCGAACGTCATCAAGACCCGCGAGGGCTGGCGCGACCGCAACGGCAACACGCACATGGTCGAGTACGTCGAGTGGCACGCCGTCGCAGACATCCTCGACCGCGTCGCCCCGACCTGGCAGCACGCTGTTCGCAACGTCGTCCAGATCGGCGAGATGGTCGCCGTCACGGCCGCCATCACGATTGATGGCGTGACTCGCGAGGGCGTCGGCACCGGCACGGCCGACACAGAGATGGGCATCAAGAAGGCCGAGCACGACGCGCTTAAACGCGCCGCCGTCAAGTTCGGCATCGCGCGCGAGCTTTACCAGCGCGAGAGCGAGG
>DATEMM010000369.1:0-16344 GCA_035275605.1 Pyrinomonadaceae bacterium | reverse complement strand
CTCTCGGCTACCAGCCGGGCATCGCCATCGTCGCCGCGGGCGCGCTCGCTCCCATCGCGACGCTCGTGCTGGTGCTCCTGACGCTCTTCGGGGCGCTGCCGATGTATAACCGCGTCGCCGCCGAGAGCCCGCACGGCGACGGCTCCATCTCCATGCTGGAGAACCTGCTCTCGCGCTGGAAGGGCAAGCTCTTCGTCCTCTGCCTGCTGGGTTTCGCGGCGACCAGTTTCATCATCACCATCACGCTCTCGGCTGCCGACGCGGCCGTCCACATCGCCGACAACCCGTTCGCCCCGCGCTTCTTTCATCAGCAGATCGCCGTCACCCTGGTCTTAATCGCCGCCCTCGGCGCGGTCTTCCTGAAAGGCTTCAAGGAGGCCATAGGCATCGCCGTCTTGCTGGTCGCCGTCTACATTGCGCTCAATCTGATCGTCGTGGTCGTGGGCTTTTACCAGCTCGCTGTCAACCCGCAGAAAATAACCGACTGGAAGACCGCGCTTTTTCTGGGTCATGCCAACCCGTTGCTGATGATCGGTGCGGCGCTCCTCGTCTTCCCGAAGCTGGCGCTAGGCCTTTCGGGGTTCGAGACCGGCGTGGTCGTGATGCCTTTGGTGAAGGGAGACCGGAACTTAACAGACAAAGAGCTGGACTCGCTTCACAGCACTCGCAGCGGGCGGACACCGGAGCCAGGGATGCAAACGCTGCTCGAAGGGCGCATCCGCAACACGCGAAAGCTGCTCAAGTCCGCGGCCCTCATCATGTGCGTGCTGCTCATTTCAAGCAGCATCGTGACCACGCTGCTCATCCCCGCTGAAGAGTTTCGTCCGGCGACCGACGCACAGGAGGCGGGTGAGGCGAGCGGGCGCGCCCTGGCCTACCTGGCACACCGCTACCTGGGTGACGTGTTCGGCACGATTTACGACCTGAGCACGATTTCCATTCTCTGGTTCGCAGGGTCGTCGGCGCTCGCCGGACTCCTGAACATCATCCCGCGCTACCTGCCGCGCTACGGAATGGCCCCGGAATGGGCCAGGGCGACGCGCCCGCTGACGCTCGTTTTAACCGCGGTCTGCTTCGCCGTCACGCTCTTCTTCAAGGCTGACGTCGAGGCGCAGGGCGGGGCCTATGCGACGGGTGTGCTGGCCCTGATGAGTTCGGCCGCCATCGCGGTGACGCTTTCGACCTGGCGCAAGAGGGAAAAGATGCGCTGGGCGTTCCTGCTCATCTCGATGGTTTTCCTCTACACGACCGGCGCTAACGTCATAGAGCAGCCCGAGGGAATCAAGATCGCGCTGGTCTTCATCGGGACGATTGTTCTGGCCTCTCTCGTCTCAAGGGTCTGGCGCACCACGGAGCTGCGCGTGGACAAGATCGAGATGGACGAGACGGCGCAGTCCTTCATTGACGAGGCGAGCCGGGGCACGATTCGCATCATCACCAACCGCTGCGACAGGGGCGACGCGACCGAGTACCAGATGAAAGAGAAGGAGAAGCGCGAGGATAATCACATCCCTGCCAATGAGCCGATTCTCTTTTTCGAGGTCACGCCGGGCGACGCTTCCGAGTTCTCCGGGACGCTCAAAATCTGCGGCGAGCGCGTGGACGGCTACCGCGTGTTGAGAACGCAAAGCCCCGCTGTGCCAAACGCCATCGCAGCTTTCCTCCTCTACCTGAGAAACAGCACAGGCAAACTGCCGCACGTCTACTTCGGCTGGAGCGAGGGCAATCCGCTCGCCTACCTCTTCAAGTACATAGCTTTTGGCGAGGGCGACACGGCCCCGACCACCCATGAGGTGTTACGCCAGGCAGAGGAAGACCCGGAGAAGAGACCCACTGTACACGTCGGCGGCTAACAGCGATCGCTGGTTGTGCGGCCAGAGAGGCTTTCGTCCTCCCGGTTGATTTGTAGAAATCACAGGCGTAGTATTCGGGCGTTGACAATTTGTCTGCCGAAGCTGCTTGCCGTGCCGATAGTCGCACCGGACGGGCAGCGCGGGGGAACCAACGTCCTGCCTTGAGAGCAGGACACGGGGCGCATCAGGGGGAGAGTAAACTAACGCTTCCTCCTGTAGGGCACTTCCAGCCCAAGCCCGACAGCTAACCTCGCAGGCTCTATGGAAGGGGCAAGCCGACCACGAGCGAATTTTTGAAGGGCGTGGAGCTTCGTGCTCCACGCCCTTTGTTGTGCGTGCGGCAAAATCAGTGAAGGCGATTAACGCCATGGCGAGTTCCCAACAGAGAACGCAAAGTCGCTTTAAGCTATGGCTGTTTGAAGGTGTCAGGGAAGCCGAAGGCCCGCATGAGGCCGAAGGGCAACATCACCAGCACCCTTGGTGGAAGGTGATGTGTTTGACGGGCGTTGACTACTTCTCGACTCTCGGCTACCAGCCGGGCATAGCCTTTATCGCGGCAGGCGCTCTCTCGCCGATTGCCACGCTGGTTCTCATCTTGCTGACGCTCTTCGGGGCGCTTCCCATCTACAGGCAGGTCGCCGCCGAGAGTCCGCACGGCGAAGGCTCCATCTCCATGCTCGAACATCTTCTCCCGCGCTGGAAGGGCAAGCTGTTCGTGCTCGTCCTGCTCGGCTTCGTCGCCACGGATTTCGTCATCACCATCACGCTCTCGGCTGCCGACGCCACCGCCCACGTTGTCGAAAATCCATTCGTCGAGGCCCATCTGCCATTCCTCAATCATGCGGTCTGGGTGACGCTCGGCCTGATAACCCTTCTCGGGGCCATCTTCCTCAAGGGGTTTAAGGAGGCGATAGGGATTGCCGTCATCCTCGTCAGCGTTTACCTGCTGCTGAATCTGATCGTCATCGGCCTCGGCGTCTTTCACCTCCTGACCCTGCCGGGCCATTTCGCTGACTGGAAGAACGCGCTCACCCTTGACGCGCGAGTGCACGGGAACCCGCTGCTGATGATCGGCGTGGCGCTCCTCTTGTTTCCGAAACTGGCGCTCGGGTTATCCGGGTTCGAGACGGGCGTGGCGGTGATGCCGCTCGTGCGCGGAAACCGCGACCTGACGGAAGAAGACCTGGAATCAATTCATTCGACGCGCACCGGACGCAGAGCCCCCGCGCCGCGAGCGCAATCTCTGCTGGAGGGCCGGATACAGAATACGCGCAAGCTGCTCCGCACGGCTGCCCTCATCATGTGCGTGCTGCTCATCGCCAGCAGCTTTGTGACCGCCATCCTGATCGAGCCCGAGAAATTCCACGAAGGGGGCGAGGCGAGCGGGCGCGCGCTCTCTTACCTGGCACACACGTACCTGGGAGAGTACTTCGGGACGGCCTACGACCTGAGCACCATCATGATCCTCTGGTTTGCTGGTGCTTCGGCGATGGCAGGATTATTGAACATCGTCCCGCGCTATCTGCCGCGTTACGGGATGGCCCCCGACTGGGCCAAGGCCACGCGCCCGCTCGTCATCGTCTTCACGCTGATCGCGTTCGCCGTCACGATCATTTTTAAAGCGAACGTCGAAGCGCAGGGAGGCGCATATGCGACGGGCGTGCTGGTGCTGATGAGTTCGGCGGCGGTCGCCGTCACCATCTCTGCCGCGCGCAAGGGAGGCAGGTGGTGGGCCTATCTCCTGATCGCGCTCGTTTTCGGTTACACGACTATCGTCAACATCATCGAGCGCCCGGAGGGACTCAAGATAGCTTCCTTCTTCATCGGCGCAATCGTCCTCACTTCGCTGGTCTCTCGTGTATGGCGCTCCACGGAGTTGCGCGTCGAGAAAGTCGAGCTGGACGAAACGGCGCAGGCCATCATCGGCGAGGCGAGCCGGGGCACGATTCGCATCATCGCTAACCGCTGCGACAGCGGCGACGTTGACGAGTACCGTGTGAAGGAACGGGAGAAGCGCGAGGACAATCACATCCCAGCGAACGAGCCGATCATCTTCTTCGAGGTCAACCTGGGGGACGCTTCCGAGTTCGCAGGTGTGTTGCGCGTGACGGGCGATCACGTCGGCGGCTATCGAGTGCTGCGCGCGCAAAGCCCCGTTGTGCCAAACGCCATCGCAGCTTTCCTGCTGCACCTGCGCGACCGGACGGGCAAGCTCCCGCACATCTACTTCGGCTGGAGCGAAGGTAATCCGCTCGCCTATCTACTCAAATACATAGCTTTTGGCGAGGGCGACACCGCGCCGGTGACGCACGAAGTCCTGCGCCAGGCCGAGGATGACCCCACGCAGCGCCCGACGGTGCATGTCGGCGGCTGAGGTCCTGTGCTTTTGAAGGGAACTGCCGCGATTTTAATCAGGAAGGGCGCGGGAGCACTGGCTTGCTCCCGCGCCCTTTTGTCTTGCGCGCAGTCAAAGGAAAAGTAATTTCAAAAAATGTTCGGCGTGGTGAGCGGCACCTATCATCTGGAGAGGTGATAGGGTGATGAGTAACGAAGTGGAAAGGGATGAGAGAAAGTTTTTCTCTTATCACCTAGTACTTTTTCATGCGCTTGGGCTCTCGGGGCCGTGGCCCGCGAGGAAGCAGGAGCGGCAGTAGACCGGGCGGCCCTGCGACGGGTAGAAGGGCACGGTCGTCTGCTGGCCGCACTGCGCGCACTGCACGGAGACTTCGATTCGCTGGCGGACGCCGGAGGCTTGAGCGGCAGCGATGGCCGCTAGGCGCTCGTTCTTGGCCTGCTTGCACGGCTTGCAGCGCTTGGGCTCGTTCTTTAAGCCTTTGTCGTGAAAGAAGACCTGTTCGCCTGCCGTCCAGATGAAATCATCCCCGCAGTCAACGCACTTGATCGAGCGGTCATCGAATTCCGTTTCCGACTCCGACTGACTCCACTTGCCGTTCGAGCTGTCTGTGGCCTGAGTTTGTGACATGAAGTGTAACCCCCCAAAATGTACGTCTGCCCGACGGAGCGGAGAACTGTGAATGAAACGCCCGGCGAGCGACCACTTGTTAAAAGAGAACAGCGAGGCGGTCGCGAAAGTTGTTCAAGAACAGATTCCCTGGCGGCCGCGCTTGCGTGTGAGCGCAGAAGCAACGCGCTTGATGGCCGGACATCCAGGTGGTAGACCGGCTTTCATACCATCTCGGATGATTTTCAAAGTCGGGCGAGGTGTTTGAAATTCCGAAGGGCTGATCTGGCAGCTCCCCTCTCACTTCTTACCGGGTCCTGCCGCGCTCTTACTTCTCGTCAGGCGGTTGCTTGGCTGTCGGGACTGCAAGCGGTGGCCGCGACTAATGCAAGGTATAACTATCACAAAATTGTGTCAAGGGCTGGACGGTGCTCAAAGCGTGCGGCGAAAGTACGATGAGGGCACTGCGCGAGCGGCAGCGTCTTGACAGCGTGAACGCGCCGTGCCAGCATCCCGCACGCCGCGATTCATCCGAACTTTAAAGAACAGCCGAGAGATGCCACACGAATGAACATTCTGGTTATCGGTTCCGGCGGGCGCGAGCACGCGCTCGTCTGGGCGCTTTCGCGAAGCCCGCTCCGCCCGCTCAAACTTTTTTGCGCGCCCGGCAATGCCGGTATAGCGGAGGCAGCCGAATGCGTTGACATCGGTGCCACGGACGTTTCAACGCTGGCCGGGTTCGCCGAAGAGAAGGGGATTGATCTGACAATCGTCGGCGGGGAGTCGCCGCTGGCCGAAGGGATCGTTGACGAGTTCGAGCGACGCCGTCTCTTAATCGCCGGCGCGAGCCGCGCCGCCGCCCGCCTCGAATCGAGCAAGGCTTTCGCCAAAGATTTCATGGCCCGCAATCGCGTGCCGACGGCGCGCTACAGAATCGTCAACTCTGTTTTGGAAGCGCAGCGCATTCTGGACAGCGGGGAGTTCGGCGGCGAAGATGCATCCGTCGTCATCAAGGCCGACGGACTCGCGGCGGGCAAGGGCGTCATCGTCGCGCGCTCGCGCTCCGAGGCCAAAAGCGCCGTCAACGTCCTGATGGAAGGAGGGCTCGTCGGGATAGAAGCTGCCCGGCGCATAGTCATCGAAGAGGCTCTGGACGGGCGCGAGGCGTCGCTGCTCCTTTTCACGGACGGGCGCGACTTCGCCCTGATGCCCCCGGCGCGCGACCACAAGCGTGTCGGCGAAAATGACATGGGGCCGAACACAGGTGGGATGGGCGCTATCACTGATCCTTCGGTTTTGGACGAAGAGACTCTCAACCTGGTGGTGCGTGAGGTGGTTGAGCCGACGCTGGCCGGGGCGCGCGCCGAAAATTTCCCGTTTCGCGGCGTACTCTTCGTCGGCCTGATGTTGACCGAGGACGGCCCGCGCGTGCTCGAATACAACGTCCGCTTGGGCGACCCGGAGGCCCAGGCCATCCTGGTGCGTTTGGAGACCGACCTGGTCGATGTGTTCGAGAGAGTTGCGCGCGGAGGGTTGGGCGAGCTGCCCGTTCGCTGGTCGGACGAAGCTTCCGCCTGCGTCGTGCTCGCCTCACGCGGCTACCCCTCGCGTCCTGAAACGGGCGCGACGATAGAGGGGCTGGAGCGCGCCGCTCAGCACGAAGGCGTGAGGCTTTTCCACGCCGGGACTTCGCGCGGCCTCAAGGGGGGCTGGGTCACTGCGGGGGGCCGCGTGCTGAACGTGACGGCCACGGCCCGCATGCTGGACGCGGCGCTCGGGCGCTGTTATGGCGCGATTCGCGACATTCATTGGGATGGGATGCATTACCGGCGCGATATAGGAAAGTTCAGCGGATGATTGCCGACCGCTCCACCGCTGTTCCTCTGGCGGCGTGTGAGCGACTCCTGCTATACTTCGGCGCAGAAGGTTGAGAAAATGCAACCGTGTCCGGCCGGTCTTCGTACAATCTCGGGGCGCCAAATTTTTGGATGAATCTGGCGCACATTTGAAGGCCTTGTAAATCTCGCCCACCTGGATGGGCTGGAGGTGTTGAGAAAAGATGGGACTCTGGAGCAGGTTTAAGCGCTCAATGCGCGCGATGTTCGGCGGAATCGTAGAAAAGACGGAAGACCCCGAACGCATCCTTCAGCAGACGATCCGCGACATGCGCGACCGGGTGCCGGAACTGAACAACTCCGTCGCGCAGGTGATGGCGACCGAAAAACTCCTCGCCAAGAATAGAGAGCGGCTCGAATCCCAGGTCGTCGAGCTCGACTCGAAGATCAAGGCCTCCGTCAAGATGGGCCGCGACGACATCGCCACGGCCTACATCGGCCAGTTGCAGCAGGCCCAGGTGGATTTACAGAAGACCTCGCAGCAACTTGAGCATGCGACCCTGGCATCGAAGCAAGCGGTCAAGGCGCGCGACAATTACGTGCTCCAGATGCAGAAACGCTCGGCCGAGGCGATGCAGCTCATCAACCAGTCGAAGCAGGCCAAGCTCCAGGAGCAACTTGCGCAGACCATGGAGACGTTCAATCTCGGCGATGACGCTTCGACGTTCAACGAGATGCGCGAACGAATCGACCGTCGCGCGGCCGCCGCAGAGGCCAAGATGCAACTGGGCGCGGCGAGCGTCGATTCGCAGATGCAGGAGATCGAGCGCGAGGCTATGGACATGCAGTTGCAGGACAGGCTTCTTGAATACAAGCGCGAGATGGGCCTGCTGCCGAGCGGGACGAGCGCGCCGCAGTCCCTCCCGGCACAGGGTCAGACCGGCACCGGAATCAACAGCGACGCGGTGCTCAAGGAAGGGGCCGGCGGCCAGGAGTGAACGGGTTTAATCTGAGAATCGCGCTCGCAAAACCGCAAGGCGTCGAGCGTCCGTTTAAGGCAATCATCGATCGGTTTAATCAAGGGTCATGGCAGATTTATCCAAGATCAATCTTCAGTATTTGAAAGAGGCTCTCAAGGAACCCGTTAATTTCTGGGGCATGGCCGGCTTCGCCGTCGCTGCCGCCTACACGGGCTCCATCATTCCCCTCGGCGCGGCCCTCGCCGCAGAAGGGCTCTATTTAGTCACCGTGCCTGCAAGTACACTCTACCGTCGTCTGGTTGATAAGCGTCGCAAGGATCAGTTGCGCAAGCTGCGCGAGCGGCAGCGCGAGGACCTCATCAAGGGCTTCGACCCGCGCGAGCGCGAAGCAGTCGAGTACCTGCGCTGGATGAAGAACACTATCTATTCGAACTACCGGAAGTTCACCAGCTCGAAAGAGATTCCCTCCAACATCCAGAGCCTGGATCAGCGCTGGGAAGATTTCGTTGACCTCCTGGACATTTACCGCCGCCGCAAGAGCCATCTGCGCTCCATCAACCGCCAGGCCGTTCAGAACCAATTGACTCAAGCCGAGCGCGCGGTAGAGAGCGCGCCGGACGAGCGCGGCCGCCGCGTTCAGCAGGCCAACGTCGAAATCCTCAAGCGTCGCATCGCGGCCTTCAACGACCTGGAGCGCTCTGTCAAACTAGTCGAAGGGCAGTTGCAGTCCATCGAAAACTTCTTCGGCCTCGTCAACGATCAGGTCGTCACATTGCCGACGCCCGAGAGAGTTTCGGCGCTCGACTTCGAGCAGCTCAGCGACTCGATTGCCATGACCCGGCAGATGCTCGAAGAGACCTCCGACACCTTCGGCGCGCTCGACAGCCACAACCGCGACATAGGCAACTACGACCTTCTTCTATCCAACACGTCTACAAAATGAAAGTGATAAGTGATGAGTAGAAGAAAGAAGCTTTAACTCATCACTCATCACTTATCACTTCTTTACTCGTCACTTCTGTTCTCGCCCATCACCTTTAACAGCTCGTCTTCATCCAGCCGGTAGGTTTCGTTGCAGAAGTGACAGGTCATGACCGCGCCTCTGTCTTCGCGCAGCATGGATTCCAGCTCGGCGCGATCAATGGACGAGATCATCGAGACTGCGCGCTCGTGCGAGCAGGGGCAGGCGAACGTCACAGGTCTCTCGTCGAGCATCTCGAACTCGATGTCTCCCAGCGCCGCCCGCAGGAGGTCCGCGGGGCGCGCGCCTTCTCGGATCATCGTCGTCGCCTGCGGCATTCGGCTGACCGAAGCTTCAATGGTGCCGATTGTTTTTTCATCAGCGCCCGGCATCATCTGAATCATCAAACCGCCCGCCGCCGAAACGTAAGGGGCCGCGGGCTGTAGATGAACACCCAGCAGCACGGCTGAAGGAATCTGCTCCGACTTGGTCAGGTAGTAAGCGAAGTCTTCGGCAATCTCTCCCGAGACAATTGGCACAGAGCCCCTGTAGGGCTCTCTGTAAAGTCCCATGTCGTAACCAGACTCGCGCGTCACGTAGAACATGCCCTCGCCGACCACCGCGCGGACGTCGAACTTTCCCTTCTCATTGTAAGGCGCGTGGGCTTCGGGGTTGCGCACGTATCCTCTGACCTCTCCGCGCGCATTGGCTTCCACAGTGATGCCGCCGACTGGCCCATCGCTGACGATCTGCACTGTCAAACGATCAAGCTCCTTGAGACTTGACCCTAAAAGTAAAGCGCCCGTCAGCGTGCGGCCCAGTGCCGCCGCGACTGTGGGCCAGAGGTCATGTCTGCGCGCGGCCTCTGCGACAATGTTGGTCGTGACGGCCGCCATACAGCGCACAGTTCCGCCGGCCGCAGTCCCATGAACGAGCGTGTCTTGTTGCACTCTATCTCCGTTTTCCAATCTCCCTTGCTCGACTTTCTTCGCACCTTTTTGAGCGATTCTTGAAATCTAAATTTATAGTCATGGATCAGCCTCGATTGTGCCCCGCAGTCCCTCAGTTGGACAAGTGGTGGCCCATAGCCCGACCGCGCGCCCGGCGCTAACCCGAAGCGCGCAGGAAAACTTTGCGACCTTCGGCGGCAGCGCTATTTTGATGCCCGAAAAGGGCTTTTAGATGTTGAGGTAACTTCTTAGCTTACACACTCTATTGCACTGAAAAAAAAGATGGCCACAATATATTGACATCCCCAGGATAAAAATGTATAGTGCGCTCCGCCTGGGACGAGCAGGATAAAAGTGGAGCGGCGAAGAGGCCCGAATTCGCGCTCTGGATGGGATTTTATTGCTTCAAAATCGGCCAACCGCAGTATTCGTACCACAATCTTAATTAAGCGGCGCGCGGGATTTTCGTGCCGAATCTTTTTTGAATAAGGCCTCGCGCCCCTACAATGCGCGGGAAAGGCAGAGAGCAGGATGAGCACGGTAATCGACCCGAATACCCCCGAACAGAACATGGCTTCAGCGGCAACCGCCCCAGCCAAGCAGCGCCAGATGAAACCCCTCGGCTTAAACGCGCGCCGCGTCATCAGCAAGAGGTATTCATTAAAGGACGCGCAGGGGAATCCTATCGAGGAATGGCCTGACATTGTCAGGCGGGTCGTCGGGCACGTCTCGGTCGCAGAGACGGACCCGCAGCAGCGCGACGAGTTCTTCTCCGCCATGACGCGCATCATGCTCGACCGCGAGTTCATCCCGAACACGCCCTGCCTGGTCAACGCCGGCAAGTCGAACGGACAACTCGCCGCGTGCTTCGTCCTGAAAGTGCCGGACTCCATCTCTGGCATCATGGAGCACGCCAAGGCGGCCGCGACTATTCACCAGACGGGCGGCGGAACCGGCATGACTTACGAGTTCCTGCGCCCGGCCGGTGCCATGGTCAGCTCGACACGCGGCGTCGCGAGCGGACCCGTCTCCTTTATGAATATCGTCAACCAGGTGACGGACGTCGTGAAGCAGGGAGGCGTCAGGCGCGGCGCGAACATGGGGATGATGCGCGTCACGCACCCGGACGTGCTGCGCTTCATTCACGCCAAGAACGACCAGCACTCTTTGACCAACTTCAACATCTCGGTCAACGTCACGGACAAGTTCCTAGAAGCCGTGGACAGCAACGAGTGGTTCCAGCTTGAGTTCGACGGCAAGCCCTGGACCGACCCGATCTATGATCCTGTGGTCGGCGGCGACTACGCTGTCTACCGCCGCCCGGACGGTTCGGCCGTGACCTTCCGCGACAAGGCTTCATACGAAGCGGCAGACCTTTCGAACTGCATCAAGGAAGAGCCGCCGCGCCCCGGCATGGTCTATGCGCCGGACATCTGGAATCGCATTGTAGCCTCGGCGCACAAGTACGCGGAGCCCGGCGTGGCCTTCATTGATGAAGTCAATCGTCACAATCACATGATGAAGTCTATGGGGCCGATCTACTCGTGCAACCCCTGCGGCGAACAGTTCCTGCACTTCTCCAACTCATGCAACCTCGGGTCAATCGACCTGGCGAAGTTCTATGACCCGGAGAACCGTGTGGACTGGGACCGCCTGCGCGAAGCCACGCGCCTGAGTACCAGGTTCTTGGACAACGTGATTGACACATGCACGTGGCCGCTGCCGGAGATTGATGACACGGTGAAGCGAACGCGGCCCGTCGGCCTCGGCATTATGGGCTTCGCGGACCTTTGTCTGAGTCTCAAGGTTACCTACGGCTCGCCGCAGTCAATTGATTTGATGGACGAGGTGATGGGCTTCGTCAGGCGCGAGGCGTGGACGGAGTCGCTGCGTCTGGGCGCAGAGCGCGGCGTCTTCTCGGAGCTGGAGCCGAACAAGGAAGCCTACGCGGAATTCATTTACGAACAGCTCGGCATCTCGCGCGACATCCCGCTGACCCCGCGCAACTATGAGGTGACGACAATTGCGCCCACCGGCACCATCTCGCTCGTCGCGGAGACATCGTCGGGGGTAGAGCCGAATTTCTCCTGGGCATATGTCCGGCAGGACACGCTCGGAACACGCACCTACGTTCACACGCTCGCGGCGCGTGCCCTCGGCATAGAGGTCGATCAGACGGACCAGGATTCGATTAACGCGGCGGCCGCCCACGTCGTCGAGCACGAGCACGAGCTCCCGGCCTACTTCATCTCCGCGATGGCGATCAGCGCGCAGCAGCATGTGCACGTCCTCGCCGCCGCGCAGCGCAACGTTGACAACTCTGTCTCGAAGACCTGCAACGGCGCGGTCAACGACACCGTGGAGTCCGTGGACGAGCTTTACCGTCTGGCGCGACAGCTCGGCTGCAAGGCCGTCAGCTACTACCGCGACGGCTCGCGCGAGAATCAGGTTCTGACCTCAATCAAGCAGGAGGAGAAGGGCGAGCTGGCCTGCAACCCGGAGGCGATGGCCGAAGTGTTGGACGAGCCCCCGGCGAGCCACGCCGACGCCGCGCACGTTGTGCCAGTCAGCGTCGCGAAAGAGAAGGACGCGACGGCGATTCGCATTGAGCGCCCGCGAGAGCTTAGCGGCGCGACGTGGCAGATACCCTTCGACGGGCAGAATCTGTACGTGACGGTCAATCACGACGGGCAGATGATCCAGGAAGTGTTCGCGACGGGGCCGATCTCCGGCGGCGTCGGACTCCTGGCCTCCAAGATGCTGCGCGGCGGCTTCGATGCAGCCGAAGTCGCGCACAGCCTGAACAAGGTCACGGGCACGCACTCGGTCTGGTTCAACGAGCGCCTTCTGACCTCGCCGGAGCAAGCCGTGGCGGAGTGCATCATGCTGACCAACCGCCGCCTGCAAGGCCAGCCGGATTCAGCGCGGGCCGCGGGCAAGGCGGCCATGGCCGGCAACGCTTTGGGCGCAACCGGCAGCGTGATGTCCAACTTAATCGGCACTTGCCCGGACTGCCACGGGCAGTTGGAGCACGCCTCGGGCTGCGATTTCTGCCGTGACTGCGGATACAGCAAGTGTAAGTAAGCTCTTTTTAATTCAGTATCCCTGGTCCTCTAAGTAGAGCTCAGACAACCAGGCAGGTTTGCTGATAGATAGGGTATACATACGGCTTCGGACCAGGCATGGCTCCGAGGCCGTATGTTTTTTCAATTTTAGAAACTGAGGTTTTAGCGTCTTCTTTATAAAATCTTTATAACTTTTATGCCATCCTGCGCCTGTTAGACTTCCTCCTAAATCAGCAATCGGTCCGTCCATGTTAAAGGCACTGGCCCAAAGGCTCATTGGCGTACACCTTTTTAGTCTTCTGGCTGGACTGGGGCGATGATTGTTGGTTGGGGAAATTACTCCTTCTCTCTTCGGGACGATTATGGCAGCACCTACACCGACACCTGTAGACATTCACACCACGCTGACGGACGAGCACGGGCACCCACATACAGCGAAACCGCGCGGACGTTATCTGGCCATTCTCTCTCTGACCGCGCTCGGTATCGTCTACGGCGACATCGGGACGAGTCCTCTTTACGCGATGCGCGAATGCTTTCACGGCCCGCACGCTATCAGCGCCACACCTGAGAACATCTTCGGCGTCTTATCACTCATCTTCTGGGCGCTCATCATTATCATCTCGATTAAGTATTGCATCTTCGTCCTGCGCGCGGACAATCGAGGTGAAGGCGGCATCCTGGCCTTAACGGCCCTGGCGACTCCCATTAAAATCGTGAGCAAGAAGGAGAGCTGGCTGCTGGTTGTGCTCGGCATCTTCGGCGCGGCGCTCCTGTACGGGGATGGCATCATCACGCCTGCCATCTCGGTGCTTGGCGCAGTCGAAGGCTTGAATGTGGCGACTCCGCTCTTCGCCTCCTATGTTGTTCCGCTCACGATTGTGATTATCGTCGGACTGTTTCTGATCCAGAGTCGCGGCACGGCGAAAGTGGGTAGATTGTTCGGCCCCGTTATGCTCGTTTGGTTTGTCATAATCGCGGCCCTTGGCATTATGCAGGTCGTGCGCCACCCTTCAGTCATCAGCGCTTTCAATCCGATTCACGGAGTCAACTTCTTTCTACGCGAGGGCTGGCACGGTTTCTTAGTGCTCGGCACAGTCTTTCTGGTTGTCACGGGCGGCGAAGCGCTCTACGCGGACATGGGGCATTTCGGCAAACGGCCCATCCGAATCGTCTGGTACACGGTCGTTTTGCCCGCCCTGATGTTGAATTATTTGGGCCAGGGGGCGTTGCTCATAGAGAATCCGGCCGCCACAGAGAACCCTTTCTACCGGCTCGCCCCTGAGTGGGCTTTGTACCCGCTGATTGTACTGGCGACCTGCGCGGCAATCATCGCTTCGCAAGCTTTAATCTCCGGCGCATATTCGCTCACGATGCAGGCCATCCAGCTCGGCTTTATGCCGCGCTTAAAGATCGAGCATACGTCTTCGACCGAGATGGGGCAGATTTATATTCCGGCGCTCAACTGGGCGTTGATGCTCGGCTGCATCGCGATCGTCATTGGTTTCGGCTCGTCCAGTAATCTGGCCGCCGCTTACGGCGTGGCCGTCACGGCGACGATGGTGATTACGACCATTTTGCTCGGCGTCGTGGAGCGTCAGAAATGGGGCTGGAGCTTGCCTTTGACGCTCGCTCTCTCAGGCTTTTTCCTGGTTATTGACCTGGCATTCTTCGGTGCGAACATTATCAAGATTCCGCACGGCGGCTGGTTCCCGCTCGTCGTAGGGGCTTTCATCTTCCTCTTGATGACGACGTGGAAGAAAGGGCGTCGCATCCTCGCCGCGCGCCTTTTGTCTCGCGCCCATCCGATTGAAGAGTTCCTGCATGATATAGCTAAGAATCCGCCGGCGCGCGTGCCTGGCACAGCGATCTTCATGAACGGGACGGCGACGGGGACGCCGCCCGCGCTCATGCACAACCTCGAACACAACAAGGTGCTGCATGAGCGCGTCGTGCTGCTGACCGTTAAGACGAAACAGTCGCCATACGTCGAGCCGGAAGATCGTGTCAGGATTGAGCCGCTCGGCCATGAGTTTTACCGCATGATCATCAACTACGGGTTTATGGAAGACCCGGACATCCCGAAAGTCCTGGACGAAATGACGCTGCCCGCTCCGGCCTTCGACCGGATGAGCACCACCTACTTTCTGGGCCGCGAGACGGTAATGGCGGGCAAGCATCCGGGCATGATGATCTGGCGGGAAAAGCTGTTTGCCTTGATGTCACGCAATGCGTCATCTGCTACCGCCTACTTTTGCCTGCCGCCAAATAGAGTGGTCGAGCTGGGTTCGCAGGTCGAGATTTAAGACGGCAGAAGACGCGACGAGTGTCATGAACCAGCAGCCACGCATCCTCGTTGTTGACGATGAGCCGCAAATCGCGCGCGTCCTGCGCACGGGGCTCAAGACTCACGGGTATGACGTGCGCGTAGCATCGGACGGCGTCTCGGCCCTGGAAACCTTTCAAGACTGGCGTCCGGACCTGGTCGTCACAGACCTCGCGATGCCGAACCTAGACGGGTTGGACTTATGCCGCCGCTTACGTGCGATCTCACAGCTTCCCATTATCGTTCTCTCTGTTCGCGGGGAAGAAAAGACCAAGGTCGAAGCGCTGGACGCGGGCGCTGACGATTACGTGACCAAGCCCTTCGGGATGGACGAGCTGCTGGCGCGCGTGCGCGCGCAATTACGCCGGGCGGCGATGCCTCCTTTGAGCGAGGTCTCTTCGACGGTTTTAGAAGTGGGCGATTTCCGTATCGAGCTGGAGTCCCGCAGCGTCTTCGTGGGCGAACGGGAAGTTCACCTGACGCCCAAGGAGTATGACCTGCTCGTGCATTTCGTCCGTCACGCGGGCAAGGTCCTCACGCATCACACGTTGCTCGCCGCCGTTTGGGGTGGGAACTATACTGAGCAGGGAGAGTACCTGCGCGTCTTTGTCGGGCAACTGAGAAAGAAGATCGAGCCGAATCCCTCGTCCCCTCGCTATATCCTCACGGAGCCTTGGGTCGGCTATCGCTTCGACCCGGGCTCATAAGCTAACCCTCCTTCTGCTGCTTCACGGTCTTTACAAACTTTTTATAAACCCTTTACGCCATCCTTATACGCCAGCGCGTAATATCAAAGACGCATGGATTGCATGTCCGTGCGTTGACAATTTGTTTGCCGAAGTCGCTCACCAGCATTGATTGAACGCGACGGGTGACGCGGGGAAACCAACGTCTCGCAGTAGAGCGCGAGACACGGGGCGTATCGTGCGGCGGGCGGGTAATAACCGCTTTCGCGCACGTAGGACACTTCTCGGTCCGAGCCCGTCAGCTAACCTCGCAGGCTCTTAAGGGAAGAGGCAATGGCCGCGACCGGAATTTTTGAAGGGGGCGGAAAGCAAGCTTGCTTTCCGCCCCCCTTCGCCGCGTGCGCGCAACGCAAAGGAACGCTCGATGACCCGGATACACGTCTTGCCCAAGGATGAGCTGGGCGAGGGGCTTTATCTAAGAATCTACCAGCTCACAAAGAGGAATCGGGGGGCCTGGGCTACCCGCGCCGCCGCGTGCGGACTCATTGGAGGGATGCTTGCAATCCTTCTGGCGGCGCTGTTGTGGGCCGTCGTCCCGCTTCTTACGCAGGGCCATCTCAGGTCATTACTGCGCACCCTGGAAACTATATTCTTCGCCCTGCCGCTTCCACTGCTGGCACTGGGCGCGTACTGTCTTGATCTACTGGAGAAGAGACCTTCCACCTT